>JALUNR010000114.1 GCA_027055005.1 Campylobacterales bacterium | reverse complement strand
GATAAGAATAAACTCTATGTTTAGATGGTAAAGCTACACGACATCGTTCTTCCTCTCGTATCAACGCCTCATAAAAATCAAGACTTTCTTGATCTCTGTTACTTTCCATATTCCAATGCGAAAATGCTCTTTGAATAGGATTTCTAAGTATAAAAATAATTTTCATATTCTTATTGTATTCATATATACGCTTAATGGAATTATCCCAGTATGAGTAAATAGGTGTAATCTCTCCATTAAGTTTATTAGAATTTTTCTGATTAAAAAATTGGTGATACTTAGAATAATCTACTTTTTCAGAAAAATACGAATCATTATCAAAAAAATGTATCTCTTTTCTTTTGCCCATATTGACATCAGGATGAGATGAAAGATGATTATATAAAGCTGTAGTACCCGATTTTTGTACACCAACGACTAAGAAGTTTACTTTAAACATTATTTAAGTAGAAAAGAGATAGCAAACCCTCAAAAAGGGTTCACCATTCATCTAATTAGTAAGTTCTTGTACTTGTGTTGTATACAGGAAGAGATTTCATTTCAGCATTAGTTGCAGTATTTTTAGACTGCGCATAAATGTAAAAACTTTCAGAAATACCAGGAAGAGTTACTTCTACAGAAAAAGCACCATTTCCAACTACAAAACCTTTATCTTGTGCAATTTTAGCAAGATCATTAACTTTATAAACTACTTGTGTATCAACAGGAATAGTTTGTTGTGATACTGTTGGAAGTTCAGTAGATTTAATATCTATTGTTTTTCCACCATAAATAAGTTTAAATGTCGGTTTAACAGTAGCACAACTACGATTTGTAATAAATAATTTAGTTGTAATTATACCATTAGCAGTTGCACCTGGAATCTGTGCTACATATGTAAAGTTTTTCCATTCACCTAATGCTGCACCTTTTTGATAAGTAAAAGGTTGTACTGTTGAATAATTTTTAAAAGTTGCATTGACATCAGAGAATTTAGTTTCTAAGAGTTTTGCACTAGTATTGTTATCATAATTTAAGATAAAATGCTCACTTCCACCTTTAGAAAGTGTTGAAACATTGGCATCAATAGATGCATTATTATCACCACTTGGCCTATAAACTAAATTATCCCCAGTAATTGCTAAATTCATTGCAGTCAAATTACTATCAGCAGTTGTGTTAATAGTAATATTATCATCTAAACCATACAAAACATTAGCTCTCTTAATTGTAAACATCAATCCATCAGTAGTATTTTGATCATCAGCACCATGTCCAGTAGTCACGAATGTTTTACTACCATTCTCATAGTTAATCATACCATCAAGTTTACCATCACAAACAATTGACCACTCAGGTAGAACTGTTGCTTTAGTTGCATTTGCTTCATCTCTTTTTTGAGTTGTACCAGATGCAGAATATGTCTGGAATTGCATATATTTACCAGCATATCCTGTACCTTTTTCTACATTTATGGCAATTGTATTATTACTATCATCAACTATTTGATAAGTATGTCCATTAATAATTTTTTTAGCTGAATCACCATCAAATAAAATACCACCATCACCATTATCAGATGCACTATCCGAAATTACATCTACTGCATTATCAGTTGCATTTACCTCTACTAAACGAAGTTTAGAATAATCAGGAATATTAAATTTACCACCTATAACAGAAATTTTAATATTTGGATCTGATACAGCATTATCTTGATCAATTGTTGCTTTATATATAAGAGGAGAGTTCTTAGTACCATTGAAATTTATGGTGCCATTTTCATCCTGAGTTTGTTCTAATTCATTACTTATAGTTAATGATTGAGAATTATTCATTCCATATTGAAGCGTTCCAGCCATTAATGCCGAAGAAATTGTCGACAATGCCACTACAGACAAAGTTATTTTTTTTATAGTCATTTAGACTCCTTTTGAGTGAAATTTTCGCGCGAAATGGTTTCTCCAAACCAATTTCTATGTGAATTATATAATAGACAATCTTAATCTAAACTATATTTATTTAGTAAATGTAAAACTTTACGAAATTTTCGTGTTTTTTCACTTAAATCTACTGTATTTTGCATTATAACAGGTTTAATAAGCATAATAAGTTCAGTTTTTACTGTTTTGTTACTTTTAGATTTAAAAAGCGAACCTAACCATGGAATATCTTGTAAAATAGGCACACCACTATCAGAAGAACTTTTATTTCTAGAAATTAGACCACCAAGAAGTACTGTTTTTCCACTTTTTAGTGTAAGCGTAGTAGAAAGATCTCTTGTTATAATGAGAGGAGAGTCAATACCTGAAGTATCATTAAGTTGTGCCTCAGAGAGATTAAGATTTATCTTCATAGTAAGAATACCATTCGAATTTATAGTTGGGCTAAGACTTACTATAACCCCGGTTGTAATGTATCTAATATTTTGATTTATAGATGGTTGTGCACCACCAATATCATTTGCAC
>JALUNR010000113.1 GCA_027055005.1 Campylobacterales bacterium | reverse complement strand
TGGTGTTCATCCTTATGATTTAGAAAAGTTTGATATAGAGTATTTGAAAAAGTATATAACTCATCCAAAATGTGTAGCAGTTGGTGAATGTGGGCTTGATTATTTTAGGCTTCCTGAAAGTGATGATGAAAAGGAAAGAGTAAAACAAGCCCAAAAAGAGATGTTTATAGCTCAAATAGAGTTGGCAAATAGTTATAAAAAACCTTTAATAGTGCATATAAGAGAGGCTTCGAGTGAAGCTAAAGATATTTTAAAAAAGTATGCATCAAAAGAGTTTGGCGGAGTTCTTCACTGTTATAATGCTAGTCCTATACTTTTAGACTTAGTGGATAAAAACTTTTATTATGGGATTGGTGGAGTTTTGACTTTTAAAAATGCAAAAAAACTGGTTGAGATTGTTCCTAAGATTCCATTAGATAGGATAATTTTAGAAACCGATGCACCTTATCTTACTCCTCATCCTCATCGAGGTGAAAGAAATGAGCCTTCATATACAGCTTTAGTTTTAGAAAAATTATCCGATATACTTAGTATTAACCAAAATGTGTTAAAAAATAAGGTTTATGAAAATAGTTTGAGGTTGTTTAAGGGACTTCAAGTAAAGGAGTAAAAGATTAAGTATTTTAAAATTTTTTTAATATTTTTAACTTTTGTAATAAATCTTAATGCTAAAGTATTGGAAATAACGAAGGAAGATGAAATAAGGATACTAAATACTCTTGATATTAATCCATCTTTTATGAGAGATTATGAGTATAATAAACTTAAAAATAATATTGATAAAGTAACTACAAAGTTTTTTTTAATGTCCTTACGAAGAGGACAAATATTTTTACCAAATCTTCATGAAATTATCGGAAATTCTGATATACCAAATATATTTTTATATATGGCTATGACAGAATCTGGATTTAGATTAAAAGCAAAAAGTCATAAAAATGCAAGAGGGCTTTGGCAACTTATGCCTTCTACTGCTAGAAGATTGGGATTAAAAATAGGTGGTGGAGTAGATGAAAGATTAGATCCTATAAAATCAACTGAAGCTGCTATAAAGTATTTGGATTATTTGCATAAGAGATTTAAAAAATGGTATTTGGTTGCTATTGCTTACAATTGTGGTGGTGGTAAACTCAGAAGTGCTATAAAAAAAGCAAAAACAGATGATTTATTGACTTTATTAAATCCCAAAAAGAGTTATATTCCTAGAGAGAGTAGAAACTATATAAGAAGAATAATAGTTTCAGCGCTTTTAGCATTTGATAGGACAATAATACTAAAAAATAATGCACAACATCTTTTTGGAAATTGTACCGGTCAAAAGTTGAAAAAAGTAATGTTAAAAAAAGGGATTTCTATATCAAAAATAGCTAAAAAATATAAAGTTAGTATCAAGGAAATACGAAAGTGTAACCCCCAAATATTAAGTTATAGAGTACCTGTTGTAGATAATGAAAGTTATATATATTTACCAGAGTCAATAGCTCAAAAAGTTGAAGATTATATCAAAGGAGTTAGAAGTATTCCTTAATGTGGAGCTACCCTTAAAGTAAAAACTATATAATAAAGTTATTATGAACTTATATGGGGTGAGGTATGTATAAAATATTTTTAACTTTTATAGCTATTTTTCTGTTTAGTGGTTGTGGTATGAAAAATCCATTTGTCAAAACAGCATCAGTGTATTCTCAAAATGTAGGTTTTGGTGAAGAAAAAAGTTCACCAGCTATGTATAGATCTACTATGAAACCTTATTGTGTTAGAGGTAAGTGGTATTATCCCGTGGCAGTGGAAGAAGGTGATACCTTTAATGGAAAAGCTAGTTGGTATGGTCCAAACTTCCATGGAAAACTTACTTCAAATGGTGAAAGATACAATATGTATGCTAGAACTGCTGCTAGTAAAACTTTACCTATAAATACATATGTTAAAGTAACAAATCTAAATAATGGAAAACAAACAGTTGTTAGAATAAATGATAGAGGTCCATTTGTTGCTACTAGAATAATAGATCTTTCATATGAAGCAGCAAAAGAGATAGGACTTGTAAAAAATGGTGTAGCTCCTGTGCAGTTAGAAGTTATCAGTAGAGATAGTGGAGCAAATCGTTATGTGGTTAATAAAGTTTTGAAAAAACAAAGAGTAGCAAAGATAGAAAAACATAAAAATAAAAGTTATTTTGTACAAATAGCAGCGATATATCAAAAACAAAGAGCATATGATTTGAAAAGAAGATATCAAGAATTAAATAGAAAATATAAGCCATTTCTTTTGGCAAAAAATAATCAATATAAGTTACTGATAGGAAAATTTGCAACATCTAGTGAAGCAAGAGAGTTTATTTCTAAAAATGGCTTTAGAGGTGCTTTTGTGGTGAGAAATTAGTATGTCAGAAATAGTAAGAGAAACAAAAGAAACTAGTATTGCAGCTTGGTTAAAAATATATGGTAATGGAGATTCAGATATAGAAACTAAAGTAGGTTTTTTTAATCATATGCTTGAGTCTTTTAGTAAACATTCACAAATAGATATAAGACTACGATGCAAGGGTGATATTTATGTTGATTTTCATCATTGTGTAGAGGATGTGGGGATAGTTTTGGGTAGTGCTTTTAAAAATGAAGTTTTTCCTATTTCCAAGATAGAAAGATTTGGTGAAGCTAGTGTTGTGATGGATGAAGCTTGTGTAGAGTGTGTTGTTGATATATCAAATAGACCATTTCTTTATTTTGAATTACCAGTAGATGGAAAAGTAGGAGAGTTTGATGTTGAATTAGTGGAAGAGTTTATGAGGGCTTTTGTTTTAAACTCATCTATTAGTGTACACTTAGTTTTAAAAAGAGGTAAAAACAAGCATCACATAATAGAAGCAGCTTTTAAATCTCTTGCCGTGGCTTTGAGAAGAGCTTTAAAAAAAGATGAATCTCTTGGAGTTTTGAGTACTAAAGGTGTTATTTGATAGAGCTTCTAGTACTTGATGTTGATGGATGTCTTAGTGATGGAAAAATAACTTATACCTCTAATGGTGATGAATTAAAAAGTTTTAATGTCAAAGATGGTTTAGCCATAGCAACTTGGATAAAAATGGGTAAGGAAGTTGCTGTTATTACTGGAAGAAACTCTTCAATTGTTGAAAGAAGAGCAAAAGAGTTGGGTATTAATTATTTGTATCAAGGTGTAAAAAATAAGTTAGCTAAACTTGAAAAATTGCTAAAATCAAAAAATATTTCTTTTAAAAATGTTGCTGCTATTGGTGATGATTTAAATGATTATAGAATGTTAAATTTAGTTGGATTATCATTTACTCCAAATGATGGTGCTTTAGATATTAAAAATATAGCCGATATTGTTTTAAGTAAAAATGGTGGTGATGGTGTGGTTAGAGAAATGATAGAGTATATTTTAGATAAAGAAGATATTAAAGATAGGTTTTTAGCAAAGTGGATTTAAAAAAGATATTTCTTATTATTGTTACTTTTGTATTGGAACTTATATTTTTGTCTAAGGATTTGAGATTTAATAATAATGAAACTTTTAAAAGTAGTAATGTTGATGTAGAATTTGTAGATTCAAAATCTTATTTTATATCAGATGAGGGAATAAGTAAAATACTTATTGCTAAAAAAATACAACAATTTCCTCATTATAAAATTTTTACTAATCCTATAGCCACTATATATGGTAAAAAGTTTACAAAGGTAATAGTTGCAAATTTTGCTAAATACCAAGATAGTAACTCTAAGTTAGAGCTTAAAAACAATATAAAGATTTTATATCAAGATAAAAAATTGAAAACTTCTTGGCTTCTATATGATAGTAAAAAAGAAGTTATTCTTGATAGTAAAAAATTTACTATATTGTCAAAAAATATGAAAGTTGAGGGAAATCATCTATATTTTGATATAAAAGATAATATAATAAAAGCTAAGAATATAGATTATAAATTTAAACAAGAGTAGGCGATGAAGAAGTATGTATTTTTTTGTATTTTATTGGTTAGTTATTTGTTTGCAAAGAGTGTTGAGATAAATATAGTTTCGGATGATTTTAAATCTGATGAAAATAAGCACTTATCTGTGTTTAGTGGAAATGTGAAAATAGTAAAACAAAATGATAAGATATTAGCAAATCTTGTTCAAGTTAGTTTTGATAAAGACAATAAGCCTTTAGTTTATGAAGCTAGAGGAAGTGTAAACTTTACTATAAGTTTAAAAGATTCTGTTGTTAGTGGACAGTGTGAAAAACTTGTATATAAGCCATTGGGTAAAATATATACATTGATCAATAAAGTTGATATTGTTGAGTTTCCTAGCAATAGAAAATTAAAAGCAAATAAAGTAACAATAGATACTATAAATGGTAAAATTTTGGTGAATGGAAATAAGAAAAAACCGATTAAATTTATATTTAATGTAGAAGAATAGGATAGTATAAAGTAATGGAAAGAATAATAGATGCAAAATTTATCACTTCAGCACCATCTATAAAAGAAGCGATTGCAAATGACTTGAGTGAAGTAGCTGTTATGGGTAGGAGTAATGTAGGGAAAAGTAGTTTTATAAACTCTTTGACAAATAGAAAAAGTTTAGCTAAAAGCTCTTCAACACCTGGTAAAACTAGACTTATAAACTTTTTTGATATAACTTTTTTGAAAGCTGAAGATAAATATTTTGCAAGACTTGTGGATCTTCCTGGGTTTGGATATGCTAGAGTTTCTAAGAGTGAAAAAAAACAGTGGCAAAAGTATTTGACAGAGTTTATCGCACATCGAAGTTCTATAAGAGTTTTTATACATCTTCTTGATGCAAGACATCCTAATTTAGATATTGATGAAGATGTAAGAAGTTACTTAAAAGAGATAAAAAGAGGGGATCAAGAAGTTATAGAGATATTTACAAAATCTGATAAATTAAATCAAAAAGAGAAAAACAAACTTTTAAAACTTTCCCCTGATGCAATCTTAGTTTCAAATCTTAAAAAATCTGGTATAGATAGAGCAACTAAAGTGATTTTTAAATCACTGTTTGGATAGTAAATGGACTTTATAAAAGCAAAACTTAGTGATATATCTTGTATGCAAAGTATGGTTGTTGATGAAGTAAGAGATGGAATAATACTATATAGAAGTGATGATGAAATAGCAACTAATATAAGATCATATATAGTTGTAAAAGATTCTGAAAAATTGATTGGGTATGGTGCATTGCATATTCATACTAGAGAATTAGCTGAGATTAGAAGTTTAGTGGTAGATAGTAAATATAGAGGGAAAAATATAGGAAGTGAGTTAGTTAAGACTCTATTAAAAGAGGCAAAAGAGCTAGAACTTACAAAAGTTTTTACTCTTACTTATAAAAAAGAGTTTTTTGAGAGGTTGGGTTTTGTAGAGATAGAAAAAGAGAGTTTACCTGAACAAAAGATTTGGGCTGATTGTATTAATTGTAAACATTTTCCAGTATGCAACGAAGTATCATTAATTATCAACCTGTAATTCCTTTAGTTTTACTATTTGGACTTATCTTTTATGAATCTATAACATCTTTATTTACCTTTGTTACACCACTTGCTGGAGTAATTTTTTTGTATTTGGTTACCCATATAAAAGATAAAGAGAAAATGCCTATAAATATAGTTTTATTTATATATTTAACTTATTTTGAATTTGATAGAGGTTTGATAGTTTTTTCATCCTTGATATTTTTTATCATATATTATGAATTTATTCATAGTGGAATAGTTAGTTCCATAGCTTGTAAAAATTGTTTAAAAATTGTAATAATTACTATTTATTATTTGGGAATATATATATTAAACTTGATACTTAGTTTGATATTTGATTTGAATTTGCCTATGTTGGATGTTGTTTATGTTGTTTATTTAGTTTCAGATATTCTTTTGGTGCTTATATTATGAAAAATAGAATAAGATTTGTACTGTTTTTAATATCAGTTTTTATGATAGTTTTGATTTCAAGGATATATTATCTTGGAGTTAAATCAAATGAATATTATATCAAATTAGCAGATAAAAATATATATAGAACTTATTTTATAAAACCTGTAAGAGGAGTTATAAGAGATGCAAATTCAATACCTATGGCTATCAATAAATTAGGTTTTAGTATTTATCTAAAACCAAATCTTAGAAGTAAAAAACATAAAGATGAGTTAAAAAAAGTTATAAGATTTTTGGTAAATGAATTTCCCAAACTAAAATATAAAAAGTTACTAAAAAAATATATTAAGCAAGATTCCCCATATAATCATAAACCAATAGAAGTAATAGATTTTGTTCCTTATGATGATATTATATATAAATATGTAAAGCTTACTTTAAATCAAAATATTATAATAGAACCATCTTCCAAAAGGTATTATCCTCAAGGAACTTTAGCTAGTCATGTTATAGGTTATACTGGAAAAACTTCTAAAAAGGAAGAACGAGATAGAGTTGCTAAAATAGTTGGGAAAATAGGAAAAAATGGTTTAGAAAAGTATTATAACGATGTACTAGAGGGTGAACTTGGAAATCAAAAAGTTATAGTTAGTGCATCTAATAAAGTTGTAAAAGTACTTTCCACAACAAAACCTAAAAGTTCAGATATTACACTTTGTTTAGATAGTGTTTTGCAAAGATATATTGCAGAAATTTTTAAAAATAAAAGTGGTGTTGTTATTGTACTAAATGCAAAAAATGGAGAGATTTTAGCAGCTCTTAGTAATCCTGAGTTTGATTCAAATATATTTGTAAATGGTATAGATAGAAAAACTTGGAAGTCTATGATAAATGATTTTAACCATCCTTTTACAAATAAAATAATAAAAGGTTTATATCCTCCTGGTTCATCTATAAAACCTTCTATGGCTTTGGGTTACTTGAACTCAAGAAAAATAGGAAAGTATAAACAGTTTTTATGTACAGGTTCTATTAAGCTGGGAAAAAGAAAATTTAGATGTTGGAATGCTAGAGGACATGGATTGGTTGATATGAAAAAGGCAATAGAATCTAGTTGTGATGTTTACTTTTATGATGCTAGTTTAGAAGTTGGTATAAAAGAGATGTCAAAAAATCTTATGAGATATGGTTATGGTACTAAGACAGGAGTTGATTTACCAAATGAATTTATAGGTACAGTTCCAAATAGGCAGTGGAAACTAAAAAAATATTCTCAACCTTGGTATAGAGGTGAAACACTAAATACATCTATTGGTCAGGGAAATTTTTTAGTTACTCCTTTGCAGATAGCTGTTACAACAGCTGGTCTTGCAGTAGGTTATGAAATGACACCTCATTTTGCTAGAAAAATCGGGGAAATTAATCTAAGTTATATGAAAAAACATCCATACAATAAATTTGAATTAGCTCAACTTCCATTTATAAGAAGTGCTATGTACAGTGTATTTTATGGAAAGCATGGTACTGCTCGAAATCATGTATTTGCAAAAATTCATATAGCTGGTAAAACAGGAACTGCACAAGTTATAGGTATAAGTCAGGCTGAAAAAAAGAGAATGACAGAAGATGAGTTAAAATATTTTCATCGCTCACATGCTTGGCTTACAACTTTTGGACCATACGAAGATCCTACTTATGTTGTTACAGTGATAGTTGAACATGGAGGTCATGGTGGTAGTGCTGCAGGTGGTATAGTAAGTATGATATACAATAAATTGATAGAACTTGGGTATATAGATAAAAAATATGTTTATAGGTAATAGTTCTCTTTTTGTGCTTAGCACCAAATAGTTGTTCAACTATTGGTGGAATACTAAAGTAATAATCTCAAATTAAACTCAAAAAGATAAAATATTTTTATTTAAGTGAGTTAATATGGCTGAAATAGAAGATTTTGAGTATGAAAAGAATAAAAAAGTAAAGATTTCTATCATATTTTTCTTTTTTATGGTAATAAGCTTTTTTTTGATTATTACTTTTATTGGTATTACAGAGAGTGATAAAAAGACTCCTAATTTAAAAAGAAAAGATATAGATTATGCTTCAAGAGGTAATATTTTGAGTGCAAAAGGTATGATATTTGCAGATAGTAATATTCTTTATAAAGTTATAATTTATAAAAAATATTTAGATCCAAATAAAAAAAATCTTTTAGTTGACCTTTTTTCAAAATACACTGGAATTGATAAAGATATTTTAAATAAGAGATTGCTTGAAGATAGTAATAAAATAGTATTAGCAACAAATATAAATACAAAAATGGCAAAATCTTTAAAAGAGTTAAGAGGAGATTTAACAAGGATAAAAGTTTTTAGAGCTATAAAAAAAGGAAGTAGTTTTTATAAAGGTATGGATATCGTAAAGTACAATGAAAGTAGAGATTATCCTTTAAAAGATACTCTTGAACCATATTTAGGATATATAAATCATCATGATAATGGTGAAACTTATGGTGTTTATGGTTTGGAAAAGTATTATAATAATCTTTTAACAAATTCAAAAGATAAAATATTAGAAGGACAAAGGGATAAACAAGGGATAATAATAAGGGATAAAAATAATAAAACAATAAAAAAAGAAGATGGCTTTGATATTATTACCAATATAGATTTAAAATTGCAAAAAGTAATTGAGCAAATATTAACAAAACAAAAAGAAAAATTACAAGCCAAAGAAATAGTAGCAGCAGTAATGGACTCATCTACTGGAAAAATATTGGCAGTTGCTAGTTCAAGAAGATATAATCCTAAGCATAAAATAGTAGATGCCTTAACTATTTCAGCTATAAGATATATATATGAACCTGGTTCTGTTATAAAACCTATCTTTTTTTCACTTTTATATAAAGAAAAGAAAGTAAAGTTAGAAGAGATTATAAATACTCACAATGGACGAATAAAACTTTCAAATGGAAAAGTAGTTACAGATGAACATAGATATCCTTTTTTGAGTGCAAAAGATGTGATAGTACACTCATCAAATGTAGGTATGACAGAGCTTTCAGCAAGAGC
This sequence comes from Campylobacterales bacterium, assembly GCA_027055005.1. GTDB lineage: Bacteria > Campylobacterota > Campylobacteria > Campylobacterales > QNZT01 > SZUA-1377. The sequence continues at coordinate 664 of JALUNR010000113.1, read as the reverse complement.
AAATCCTTTAAAAATAGTAGATGGTTTTAAAAGTTTTGGTTTTACAAAAAAAAGTGGGATAGATTTAAGTTATGAACTTAGTGGAACTATACCAGAAGTAGTTGATTTGCAAAATAGTGTTATTAGAGCAAATCTATCTTATGGATATAGAATAAGAGCAAATTTCTTTCAATTATTATCTGCTTATAGTGTGTTTAATAATGGAGGTTTTAGAGTTATTCCTAAAATAGCTTCTATAAAAGTAACAACAAAAGGTGTAAAAGAGTGGATAGAGGCAGTAAAACCTATAAAAGTTTTGCCTAAAATGGTAGCAAATAATATGCATCGAGTTTTAAATGAAGTAGTAACAAGAGGAACAGGAAAAGCTACTTTTATAGATGGATTGGATATTGGTGGAAAAACTGGAACTTCTCAAATAACTCAAAAAGGACATTATATAAGAAAATATAATAGTTCTTTTTTTGGTTTTGCAAATGATGCAAATTATCATTTTACGATAGGTGTTTTAGTTATAGAACCGAATCCAAAGGGATATGTGCATTTTGCATCTCAAAGTGCAGTTCCTACTTTTAGGATGATAGTAGAGAGTATGATAGAGCAGGGGTTACTTAAACCACGTTCTAAATAAAAATTTTTCTTTTAAATATAAAAAATATTAGTGGCA
>JALUNR010000112.1 GCA_027055005.1 Campylobacterales bacterium | reverse complement strand
GTGGTTGATGATTTTTCAAAATTTGTTAAAGGTGCTATACAGTTTGATAAAAATACATTTAGTATTTCAGGAGTTACGCATATTAAAGCAGATGTAGATGATATTCATCAACGCCTTGAAAAAGTTAAGGGAAATTTGTTAATAGATGAAGATGTTTCATTTGTAGGATTGCCTAAAAAGTTAAAATTAATTCAAAATAAAATAAGTGATATATTAAAAACAAAAAATGTAAGATTTGTAAAAAATACAGCAACTTTAATAAATGAGAGTAAACCAGTATTAGATGAGGTGATTGAAGTTATTTCTACTTTACCAACTCTTAAAATAAATATCAATGGTTATACAGATAGTGATGGTGATGCTCAATCAAATCTTATTCTTTCCCAAAATAGGGCGGATGCTGTTAAAAATTATCTTGTAAATCATGGTATTAAAGAAAAAAATTTAAAAGCGATAGGTTTTGGAGAATCAAATCCACTTGTAAAAAATACTTCTGCTAAAAATAAACAAATAAACAGAAGAGTAGAGTTTAAAATAATAGGAGAGTAGTTATGATAGATATTGCAACAAAAATGTTAGTCTGCCTTTTATTGGCAGCTTTAGTAGGTGCTATTATAGGTTATCTGATAGGTAAAATGTCTAAATGTGATAATGATGATTATCAAGATGACAGTGAAGATTTGGAAGAAAAGGTGGATGCTTTTGTTTCTAAACCAGCAATGTTAACTTCTAAAAAACAAGAAGTAGAAGCAAATATTGTTGAAGATAATGCACTTCAAACTATTGTAAAAGAAGAGAGTGGTTTAGAAAATAGTGCAGATGAAGATATGCCTGAACTTTTAGACGCACCAAGAAATGGAAAAGCTGATGATTTAAAAGAGATAAGTGGTATAGGTTTAAAAATAGAAGAAACTTTAAATGAACTAGGAATTTACCATTTTGATCAAATAGCAAGTTGGACAAAGGATAATATAGAATGGGTTAATGAGCATCTACTTGTTTTTAAAGGAAGAATAGAAAGAGAAAAATGGGTAGAACAAGCTATAAAATTAGCTGCAGGTGAACAAACAGAGTTTTCAAAAAGAGTAAAAAGAGGTGAAATAGATAGATATTAGTAACTTTGGATATAATTCCTAAAAAGTTAGGATTATATCTATTATGTTATGTGTATTTGATTGTGAAACTATACCTGATGTTAAATTAGTAAAAACTCAGTTTAAACTTGAAGGTGATGACTTGGAAGTTAGTCAAAAAGCCTTTGATATTCAAGAAGAAAAGGTGGGGAACTCCTTTCTTCCTATACCTTTTCATAAAGTTGTTTCTATTTGTGCTGTTATAGGAGATGATTTTGGAAGATTTGAAAAGGTTAGTTGTATAGATGGAGATAGTGAAAAAGAACTCATCCAAAACTTCCTAAACTTTATAGATAAAAAAAATCCAAAACTTGTAAGCTTCAATGGAAGAGCTTTTGATATGCCAATGTTAATGGTTAGAGCTATGAAATACTCTCTTTCAGTTCCTGCATATTTTGAAACAAACAACCAAATGCTAAACAAAACAAAATGGGATAATTATAGATATAGATTTAGTGATAGATTTCATATTGATATTATGGATCATATTGGAGAGTTTGGTGCAGTTAGAGGTTTGAAGTTAGACTTGCTTTGCACTATGATGGGAATCCCTGGAAAATTTGATGTAAGTGGAGATCAAGTTTTAGAGCTTTACTATAAAGGTGAACAAAAAAAGATAAATGAATACTGCCAAAGTGATGTTTTAAATACTTATTGGCTCTATCTAAGATATGAACTTTTAAAAGGAAAACTTTTGAAAAAAGATTATCTAAATATATTAGATGTATTTAAAGAAAAGCTACCCAAAGATAGAGATTATTCAGAGATTTTTATAAAAGGATTGGAGGAAGAACTTAGTGATAGCGATAGTTGATTATAAGATGGGAAATTTACAAAGTGTAAAAAATGCTTTTAATCTTTACACAAAAGATATAGAGATAGTAAATGACCCAGATAAACTAAACTCTTATGATAAAGTACTGCTACCAGGAGTTGGAGCATACAAAGATGCTATGATTCACTTAAAAGAAAACTCTATGGATGAAGCAATAAAAGAGTTTGTAAAAAGTGGAAAACCACTTTTAGGAATATGCCTTGGGATGCAACTATTGCTTGAAAGCTCAACCGAATTTGGAGATACAAAAGGACTTGGACTCATCCCTGGAACTGTAGAATTTTTTGATAAACAAAAGTTTCAAACCCCTCACAAAATCCCACATATGGGATGGAATAGAGTTTTTAAGAAACAAAATCATAATATATTAAACAGTTTAAACGATGACTTTTATCTATACTTTGTTCATAGCTATCATGCTAAAACAACAGAGCAGTTTACACTTGCTACTACAATCTATGGTTATGAGTTTGCAAGTGCAGTGTGTAAAGACAACATAGTGGGCTTCCAACCCCACCCAGAAAA
>JALUNR010000111.1 GCA_027055005.1 Campylobacterales bacterium | reverse complement strand
TGGTGGAATGATGGGACAGTTTATGCATCCACTTCCAGTTTTTGTACCTATTGCACTTGTGTTTTCTTTGGTTATAGCATATCTGTTTACACCATACTTTGTTACAAAACTTTTAAAGAAAAAGGAGCATTAGATGTTAGAAAAATTAATACATGGGATTTTAGAAAGAAGGTATTTAAAGTATTTAATATATCTTATAACTTTAGTGATGTTTTTAGGAAGTGTATATATGTTTCCAACAAGGATGGTTGATGCAAAGATGCTACCAGGGAAAGATAGTAACTCTTTTTCTATGTATATAGATTTGCCAAAAGGAGCTTCTTACTCTCAAACTAGAGAGGTTACTGATTGTATAGTGCCACTTTTACAAAAAGAAGAGGTAGTTTTAAGTAGTTCAGTATTTTTTGGTGAGGGTATGCCACTTGATTTTGCAGGTATGGTAAAAGGAGATGCACTTAGAAATGGACAAAATCAAGCTGATATTATGGTAAATATCGAAAAAGAGGAAGAGAGAAAAGAGAAAAGTTATGATTTGGTTCAAAAACTTAGACCAGAGATTCAAAAGAAGTGTTCTATAAATGGAGCAAATATTAAATTTGTAGAGCTTCCGGCAGGTCCTCCAACTTTGGCTGATGTGGTTGCAGAGATATATGGAGGTAAAGATTTTTATAGTAGAAGAGCTTTTGCAAAAAAAATTGCAGAAATTTTTAAACATCAAAAAACTTTAGTGGATATAGATGTATTAGCAGATGAAGATAATGATAGATATACTATGATTTTAAATACAAACAAAGCTTTAGAGAGTGGTATAGGACTTGAACAGATAAAAAAAGTTTTATATGTTGCAGGTGAGGGGATGTCGCTTGGAGTTATAAATGATCCAAAAGCTGAAAATCAAATACCTATTTTTGTAAGACTTGGTAAGGGAAGACTCTTAAAAAGAGGAACTAAAAAAGAAATAGAGCAAAAGTTATCAACTATAAAACTTATGAATCCAAATGGACTTATGATTCCTGCATCTAAGTTTATAAAAGTAATAAAAGCTAAGCAAATTCCAACATTAACTTCAAAAAATCTTAAAAAAATGATAAATGTTATAGCTACAACAGACCAAGATAGTCAAATCTATCCACTACTAGATGCAAGAAGTGAAATGCTTAAAAACATGAGTAAAGATTATGAAGTAAGTGCTACAAAGTTTTTAAACTTAAGATTTAGAGATAAAAAGAGCGGTGAAGTATTTGACCTTGTTTGGGATGGTGAATTGAAAGTTACTATCGATACATTTATTGATTTGGGTATAGCTTTTATTGGGGCTTTGGTTCTCATTTATTTTCTAATGGTGATTTATTATCAAAGATTTGCACTTGCTGGGGCTATTGTTATGTCTAGTTTTCTCTCTTTTATAGGTGTCATGATAGGGCATTATGTGATGGATCAGTTTACACCATTTAAGTTTTATCTAACAGCTACTTCTTTGATAGGATTTATTGCACTCATAGGTATAAACTCAAGAAACTCACTTTTGATAGTTGACTTTGCAAAACAGCTTATGTTTGAGAACAATCTTACTCCAAATAGAGCTATTGCAAAAGCGACTGCGACTAGAGCGAAACCTATACTTTTAACTGTACTAGCAATCGTTTTTGCTAGTTCACTTTTAGCTAGTGATGCAGTATTTGGTGGGCTTGGAGTTGCTCTTATCGGAGGAACTTTGTTTGCTTACTTGGTATCACTGTTTTTTGTACCACTTTCTATTCAAAACTCTATTAAGAAGATGAGAGAGGAAGCTGAACAGAAAAAAGATTAAACATTATCCCCTCCTTAGAGGGGATATTTAAAGGAAAATTTATGAACTGTTTCAATCATGAAGATAAAACAGCAGTTGGTGTTTGTAAGCATTGTCATAAAGGTATTTGTAAAGAGTGCTCTGAGGATTTAGGATATGGTATAGCTTGTAAGGAGCATATAAGTGAAGTAGAAAATATAGAAAAGTTAGTTTCTAGAAATATTAAAGTAAACTCAAATCTTCCTAAAAATACTACCTTTACAATTTATTTCTATCTGTTTTTGGGAGTTGTGTTTGCATTTTTTGGATATAACTCAAAGGGTGGTGTATATGATTTACCATTTATTATGGGAGTAGGCTTTATAATATTTTCTATCATACTATTTATAAGAACAAAAATACTTTTTAGTGATGAAAAAAGTTAAAATACTTTTTGTTATTTTTATTGTAGCTATTGGTACTTTTTTTTATTTTCAATCATATAGTAAAATTTCAAGGATTAATTCTATTTTTGATATTTGAAATACTTCTATATATAACATCATAAGGATGATCTGATGGGTATTTAAAATTAAAAGAGCCATATGAAAACCCTGATGGATAAAGCATAGGAGCTAAATAATCTGCATGAGAAGCCAAACTCTCAACAGTTTGACCAATATTGTTATCATCCTTTGACCAACATATATTACCATAGGTATCTAC
>JALUNR010000110.1 GCA_027055005.1 Campylobacterales bacterium | reverse complement strand
ATACATAGTGATACTTTGGAAAAGTGATTAAAACTTCTTTAAAAAAAGAGTAAAAACTAAAAATCCTAAAACATATTTACAAAATTTGTAATGAAAAGCTTGAAGAGTTTTCAATATAAATGTTACGAGATTATTTTTATATATAAAATAAGACAAATATAAACAACTTTAAACAAATTTCAAAACTTTTTTAAATGATTAGCATTATTTCTAAAAAGCCTCCTATAACAAATGAAAAAAACAAATAGGAGAAGCAAAGTGGCATATAAAAATAAAATCAAAAAAACAATAAGACTTTATCCTGATACCTTTGAGTTAGTAGAAGGTTATAGAGGATATACAAAAGAGGACTTCACAGGAGCAGTGGAGAGTTTGATAATAAAGGGATTAGATAATTTTCACTCAACTTTAAATATTCAAAAAAAAGTAAGAAGTGATATAACAAAATTATCAAATGAACAAAAATCTTTAAGAGCAACTCTTTCAAAAATCTTAATAGAGCATACTAAACTTTTAGCTGAAATTAAAGCTATCTCAAAAGTGCATATCTTGAAAACGGATTTAACAGATAATGAGGAGCTTCAAAGTTATATCAATCAAAGTATCAAAAAAGCTATAAATAGCTTAAAAGAGAAGAACTATGATTGATTTAGCTAAAACGATATTACAACTGCAATTAAAAGCAGAATATGAAAAAAGAGAGATAGAAGCAAAACTAAAACCTAAATCAAAAACAAAAATCAAGATCAAAAATAACAAAAAGTTTGTATCTACTCAAACAAAAAGGATAAAAGAGAAAGCTATAAATCTAAAAAGTTTAAACTCAAAAGATTTTGTAGTCTCAAATAAAATAAATTTAAAAAATAGTGCCAAAAATAAATTTCAAACAATTGCTAATAATTCAATTTCTTCTTCTGTTAAAAGTGTATCAAATCTTAATAGCCCTATATCTTTTCCAAATGGCTTTTTAAGCAATAAAAGTTCTAAGACGGCTAATAGTATTAATGTTGTTGTAAAAAGCAATTATACTATGGCTGGAAGGCTTCAAAATGGTAAAAGAGTTTCAGTAAAAGCAGTTAAAAGTTTATCAAGTGCTTCACTTGATTATATTTCCAACCATGGTAATAGAGACTTAGAAAGTAATGAGGAACTAACTAGTCTTTATGATAGTGACGGAGATAGATTAAGCAAAGAAGAGTTTAAAGAGCTTAAAAAAGAGATATATCAAGATAGCGAACTTACTGCTATGAGAAGGATTGTTATCTCTCCAAAAGAGGATTTATCAAGAGAAAATATGAAGGATTTAACTCTTGAAATTATAAAGAGCTTTGAAGATCAAACTGGAAAAAATCTTAACTATCACTTCGCTATTCACACAGACACAGACCATATTCACTCCCATGTCATAATTACAGGAACTAATAGAGATATAAACTTTACAAAACAACAACTTCAAACTTTTAAAGATATAGCAAGTGAAAAAACTCTTGAAATGACAAAAGAAAGAGATATAGAGATTGAAAAAGATTTACATATAAAACAAACAAGGGAGATAGAGCTATGAATGCAATAAAATTTTTTTTATATTTTGGACTATTTAATTTATGTTTATCTGTATTATATACTTATTTAACACTTACAAGCCCAAACCCCATATTATGGCTTTTAGTAGTAGGAGAAGTTCTTTTATCTATCTATTTGATAAGAGTTTATATTACATTTCCATATAGAAAAAGAGATTTCAAATGAAAGCTATAAGAAAATTCAAGCAAATTCTTATATTTTCTGGATTTATAGGTTATTTTTTTGCTCTTCTTGTTACAAGAGATATAGTAAATTTACCATATATAGATTTTACAACTTTTTTACCAAATAGAATGGAACCATTTACAAATATATGGCTTATTTTAAAAGGTGGTATATTTTTAAACATATCGATATTTTTATCCTACTTTTTACCCTCATTTTTTATTTTATCCTTGATATTTTTCTATAAAAAAGAGCAAAAAGAGAGTGTAAGCAGAGGACAAGAGAGAGTATCTGAAAAAGAGTTAAAAAAGATAATCAAAAAAGCAGTAAAACAGGATTACAGATTAGAGCTTTTCAAAGAAAAAATTCCTCTTCCTTTCAATGAAGAAAATAGAGGATTACTTTATCTTGGTAAGGCTGGAAGTGGTAAAACACAAGCCATATACGATTTTTTATTTGGTTCTAAAAATAAAACAGGTTTTAGTGATTTGGCTCAAACTATGATCATTTACGAAAGAAAAGGAAATGACTTTATCTCAAAATTATATAGAGAAGATAGAGATTTTTTATTTGATCCACGAGATAAAAGAAGCATAAAATGGAATATCTTCAAAGATTTAAAAAATGATTATAATGAAGAGATTGACGAATCTATGCTTGATTTTTTTGCTAAAAGTTTTCAACCTATAAGTGATAATAAGTTTAATCATTTTGAAAAACAATCACAAGCTATTATCAAAGCTATATTAGTAAAAAT
>JALUNR010000109.1 GCA_027055005.1 Campylobacterales bacterium | reverse complement strand
TAAATGATATTATAAGATTGATGGGGTAGAAGATGAACTATGAGAAAAATTTTGATGAAGTGTTAGAAAAAATCGAGAGAGCAAGGCTTGAGACAAATGAACATCAGATAGTAAAAATAGTAGCAGTTAGTAAGTATAGTGATGCAAAAGCAGTTGAGAGTCTTTACAAAATAGGACAGAGAGCTTTTGGAGAAAACAGAGTTCAAGACTTAAAAGAAAAATCTTTAGAGTTAGAAGAGTATCCTTTGGAGTGGCACTTTATAGGAAGACTTCAAACAAATAAAATAAATGCTCTACTTGATTTAAATCCATTTTTAATCCAATCAATAGACAGTTATGAAAAAGCAGTAGAAGTTGATAAAAGAGCAGAGGTAAAAGGTAAAAAGCCAAATATTTTACTTCAAATAAACTCTGCAAAAGAGGAATCAAAAGCTGGAGTTATGCCAGAAGTTGCAGTAGAAGAGTATCTAAAGATAAAACAAAACCTTAAAAATCTAAATCTTAAAGGGGTTATGAGTATAGGAGCTCATGAAGAGGATGAAAAGATTATAAAAAATAGTTTTGAGGCTACTTATAAAATCTATGAGAGTTTGCAAAAAGAGGGAGCTACTATATGTTCTATGGGAATGAGTGGAGATTTTGAATTGGCAGTAAAATGTGGCTCAAATATGCTAAGACTTGGCTCAATTCTTTTTAAAGGATAAGCATGAACTATATGTTTAAAAATGGTTTTTTACCGACTGATGCTCCACTTTTTATGGATGAAGTTATGGTAGTTGTGGCAATTTTGCCATTTTTAGTAGCGTATGGGATTTCACAAGCTAAAAAAGGAAATATAAAACTACATAAAAGAGTACAAGTTTTACTTTTTGTTGTAGGTATTATATTTGTTGGGTATTTTGAGTATGGTGCTAGAGTTATGGGAGGATTTGCACCAATTTTGGCAAAAAGCAGTTTAAATCATACTTTTCTTTATGGTTTTTTAGCTTTTCATGTTTTGATAGCGATAGCAACGACTTTTTTATGGAGTTATAGTATATATTTTGGACTAAGATATTACAAGAGGATTTCAAGAAAAAGTTTTAGATATTCACATGTTAGGATTGCAAAGCCTACTTTTTTTGGTATAGCATTAACTTCTGTAACTGGAGTTTTGTTATATGTATTTATGTATATATTTTAAAGGATATTTATGAAGATTTTAATAGTTTTATCGTTTTTAGTGCTAAATATATTTGCAAGTGATATAAATATAAAAAGTGCAGTTGTAAAGATTTTTACAGTTTCTAGTAAGCCTAGTATAAGACAACCTTGGACATCTATCATCAGTAGAGCAACAGGAAGTGGTTGCATCATAGATGGAAATAAAATCTTGACAAATGCTCATGTAGTAACTCATCAAACTTACTTAGAAGTACTTAAAAATGGAGATACTAAAAAGTATGAAGCAGAGGTATTGAGTGTAAATCATTCTGCTGATTTAGCTTTAATAACTGTAAAAGATAAGAGCTTTTTTAAAGGTACTAAGGCTTTAGAAATAGGAGATTTACCCGCTTTACAACAAAAAGTAGATGTATATGGATTTCCCGAGGGGGGAAGTACACTAAGTATTACTTCAGGAGTAATTTCTAGGATAGAGCATCAAGTGTATGTTCATAGTGGAGCAAAACTTTTAGCAATCCAGATAGATGCAGCTGTAAATCCAGGAAATAGTGGAGGACCTGCTATAAGTGATGGAAAAGTTGTAGGTATTGTTATGCAAGGTAAAAGAAGTAGTCAAAATATAGGCTATATTATTCCTACGAATGTAATAAAACATTATTTAACTGATTTAAAAGATGGGAAGTTAAATGGCTATCCTATGCTTGGAATTGAGATAGAAACTTTAGAAAATCCAAGTATAAAAGATATGTATAAGTTGAAAGATAAAAAAGTGGGTGTCTTGATAAATAGAGTTTATCCAAATTCTCCTGCATTTGGTGTTTTAAAATCAAATGATGTACTTATTGAGATAGATGGAAAAAAAGTTTACTCAAATGCAAAAGTAGAGTTTAGAGATAAAGAGTTTACATCTTTTAATTATATGCTACAAGAGCATCAAGTAGGTGATGAAATTAATATAAAAATCCTTAGAGATGGAAAAGAAAAGGGTTATAAAATAAAAGTGGATAAAACTTTCAAGGATTTGAATCTTATAAAAGTTGCTAAGTTTAAAGACAAGCTTACTTACTATATCTATGGTGGATTTGTATTTGTACCTGCAACGATAGAGTATAGATTTGCAAATAAATACCTTGATATGTTTCCAACAAAAAAAAGAGATGAATTAGTTTTACTATATAGAGTTTTACCATCTTCTCTTAGTCGTGGTTTTGAAAAAGTTAGAGATATGATAGTTGAGAAAGTAAATGGTAAAACTCCAAAAAACTTTAAAGATTTTGTAAAAATTATCGAGAGTGGAAAAAGTAGATTTGTAGTTTTTGAAGATGATCATAACTACAAGATTGTCTTAAAAAGAAGTGAAGTTTTGAAAAATAGAAAATCACTTCTTGATAAGTACAATATAAAGTCT
>JALUNR010000108.1 GCA_027055005.1 Campylobacterales bacterium | reverse complement strand
TGATGAAAATGAGGTTAGTATAGGTAGTGATTCAATATATTTAGACTCAAATCAACAAATCATAATTGGAAAAAACTGTATAGATGCAGATGGAAAACTTGGTGCAGAATGTAGTCAGGGATTATATATTAAAACTATAAAAAAAGATGCTTGTAATTAAAACTTATTGTAATTTAAAAGCTATATCCAAACAAACCCTAACCTTTTGGCTAGGGTTTGGAAACTCTACACTTGCATCTAAGATAGTTTGATAAGCCCCCTTTTGTAAAAGTCTTGAAGCTCCAGTTGTTGTGATATTTTTTACACTTTTGTTTGGAAAAAGCTCAAAACAAGTATGTACAATACCCTCTTTTCTTAATCTTTTTGCCATAGAAGGGTATCTTTTTGCTCTTTGTATTGCTTCATAGATTTTTGAACGATTTAAGTTTATGTAGGTTGATTTGTATGATGGTTGAGGATTTGGGGTTGAGGATTTAGGTTGTATAGTTTTAGGTTTTGGATGATAAATTTTGTGAGTTACTTTTTTAGTGATTTTTTTATGATGGATTTTTCGTTTTTTTATTTTCTTTATCTTTTTTAGTTTTTTCACTTTCTTAGGCTTGATTTTAGGCTTTTTTACCTCACTTTTCACTTTTCGTTTTTCACTCTTTACTATTTTAGGTTTTGGTTTTTCTAATTTAACAAAAGAGAGTGAAATCACTTTTCTTTTAGTTTTAGTAGCGAGGATTTCTGGGTTATAAAAGGTAAAAACAAGAGCAATTATCACACTTATATGAATCAAAAGTGATAAAAAAACTCCTCTAATCATCGGTTTTTGTTATGATAGAAATATTTTTAAACTCTCTTTGTTTTAGTATATCAAGCACACTCACAAAGTTTTCAAACTTAGACTCCTTATCACAGTTTATGTTGATAATGCTATTTAGTGGTAAAATAGAGATTTTTTCTTTAAGGGATGTTAATGTTAGAGGATTTTGTTTATAAAAAATCTCTCCATTTTTTTTGACGGTGATAACTATACTTTTATGAACTACTTTACTTTTTGAACTACTTTTAGGCAAAGATACAGGGATGAGATTTTTTTCTACTAAAGTAGAAGTAGTCAAAACGATAGCTAATAAAACTAGCATAATATCTACAAAAGGGATAACATTTATCCCTTCAAACTTTTTAATTGCCATAGTTTGCTAACTTTGTTTCAATATTTCTTGCCAAATAGTTATAAAGCATAACAGCAACTATTGCTACTACTAGTCCTATCGCAGTAGTTTTTAGAGCTAAGGCTAGTGAAGCCATTATTTTATTTGCTGCTAAGTTTTGTTTACTCATATTTACAAATGTTTCCATAATAGCTAAAACTGTTCCTAAAAGCCCAATATATGGAGCATTTGAAGCTATGGTTGCTATGGTAGTAGTGTTTTTTGTCAAGTTATTTTCTAAAAGCTCTTTTGTTTTAAAATCCTTTATATTCACTTTTCTTAGATAAAAAACTCTTTCAAAAAACAAGGTAACTGATAAAAAACTCATAAAGATTAAAATTCCAATAACACCATAATCAATTATTTCTTTTAAATACTCCATATAAAGGTACCTCTAAAAACTTTTTCAAAGAATATCACGGAATTGTTAAATTTTTGTTAATTATGGTCGAATTAATAATATGATATATATAGAGAAATGTTAATAAACTGAGTTCGACGGAATATTATATTATTAGGAGTAAAAATGAAAGGAATTATACTAGCAGGAGGAAGTGGAACTAGACTTTACCCAATAACAAAATCAATTAGCAAACAATTAGTTCCTATTTATGATAAGCCGATGATTTACTATCCTCTTTCAGTTTTAATGTTAGCTGGTATAAAAGAGATTCTTATTATAACTACACCAGATGATCAAGTAAATTTTAAAAAACTTTTAGGTGATGGTAGTGATTTAGGGTTAAAATTAGAATACATAGTTCAACCATCTCCAGATGGATTAGCACAAGCTTTTATCTTAGCAAAAGATTTTTTAGATGGAAGAGATGCTTGTCTTATTTTAGGAGACAATATATTTTATGGTCATGGATTAATTAATCTTTTAAAAACAAGTATAGAGATTGTAAAAAATGATAGAAAAAGTGTTGTTTTTGGATATTATGTAAAAGATCCTCAACGATATGGTATTGTTGAGTTTGATAAAAATTCAAATGTTATTAGTATTGAAGAAAAACCAGACATTCCTAGAAGTAATTATGCTGTAACTGGTTTATATTTTTATCCAAATGATGTTGTTGAAAAAGTCAAACTTGTAATTCCAAGTGATAGAGGTGAATTGGAAATAACTGATCTTAATAAACTTTATCTAAAAGAAAAAAGGTTAAGTGTAGAGCTTATGGGAAGAGGATATGCATGGCTTGACACAGGTACTCATGAAAGTTTGCTTGAAGCTAGTAAATTTATACAGATTATAGAAAATCGACAAGGATTAAAAGTAGCTTGTATTGAAGAAATAGCCTATGAAAAAGGATATATTACAAAAGACCAACTTATAAAACTTGCTAAACCTCTTAGTAAAAATCAATATGGGCAGTATTTG
>JALUNR010000107.1 GCA_027055005.1 Campylobacterales bacterium | reverse complement strand
CATTTATAGCTGTGTTAAATTTTCTTGGAAGTGTAGAGATATACTCATAATTTTTCAAAAACACACTTTGAAGTTTTTCGATGATAGAAAAAGTCTCTATTACACTATCATAAGCTACTCCATCAAGTGCATCTGTTACGATATTTCTAGCATTATCAACTCCTGTTTGAAAAGTAGTGATGCCAACACTCTCTAACTTTTCTAATATAGTAGGTATGTTTTCTATTTTTATGTATCTTATCTCAACTTGTTGTCTTGTTGTTAAGTCTATATAGTCTTTGCAGTAATCTTTTGCTATGTTAGCTAAAGTCTCAGTTTGAGTTAAATTCAGTCTTCCGGCAGGGATTCTAACTCTTATCATAAAGCTATTTTCCCCATTCACTTTTTTCTTATCATATATACCAAATCCTTTTAGAAAAAAGTTTAAATCCTCATCAACTATAGACTCATATCCACTTTTTGCATACTCTTTTATAGCTTCATAGGCTTCTTTAGCCGTTCTTTTTTCTTTTAGTCTTTCTATCTTATTTAGTTTTTTACTTCTATCTGTTTTTGCTTTTTCTAATACTTCTAACATTTTCTTCCCCTTTATTTACTGACCCCATTATATAGAATAAAATGAAAAAATATACAATAAATCTGTATAAAAAATAAACAACAAATCTCTTGTCTTATTTTATATATCAGATAATATTTCATTATAAAAATAACGGAGGTTTTAAATGGCAAGTTTCAAAGAGTTAAAAGGGCAGGGACATTTTCCTACACTTTTGGCTGCTTTTTTGTATTTTGATTTTAGTTTTATGGTTTGGACTATGCTTGGTCCTTTATCTACAGAGATTAGTGAGTCTTTAGCAAGTCATGGTTTTATGATGAGTGCAGGGCAAAAAGCAACTTTGCTTTCTATCCCTATCCTATCAGGTGCACTTTTAAGGATACTACTAGGATTTGGAGTTGATAAGTTGGGAGCTAAAAAAACAGCTCTTATATCTCAAGGTGTTGTTATATCAGTTTTGTTTTATGCTTTTTTTAGAGGAGCTACTATAACTTATAGTGAACTTTTAGTTGTAGCACTTGGACTTGGATTTGCAGGAGCTAGTTTTGCAGTGGCACTTCCACAAGCTGGACAATGGTATCCACCAAAACTTCAAGGTGTGGTTTTAGGTATAGCAGGAGCTGGAAATATAGGTGTTGTACTTGACTTTTTGTTTGCACCAAAGATAGCAGAGTATTGGGGATGGCAAGCAGTATTTTTAGTAGGTGGAGTTCTTTCTGCTATTATTTTCATAGCATATATTTTTATGGCAAAAGATGCACCAAAAGAGGTTTACAAACCAAATCCAAAAAAGTTAAGTGATTATGGAAAACTTTTAAAAGACAAAGATACTTGGTGGTTTAACCTTTTTTATGCGATAAGTTTTGGAGGATTTGTAGGATTTGCAGGGTATATGAAAGTCTATCTCATGAACACATATCAAGCAGATATGAGTGCTTTTGGATTAAACTTTTTCAACGAGCCAAATGTAAAAGTAATCGCAGGATATTTTGGAGCTTTAACTATCTTTGCCGGAGCAGTTTTAAGACCAGTTGGTGGGGCAGTTGCAGATAAAATGGGTGGTGTAAAGTCACTATATATCTTTTTTGGTTTAGTTGCTGCTTTAGCTGCTTTAAATGCAAGTGTAAAACTACCTTTTGGAGTTGCGATACTTGTACTTTTTTTAATCATGGCAAATCTTGGTATGGCAAATGGTGCAGTTTTCCAACTAGTACCTCAAAGATTTGGTAAAGATATAGGTATCATGACTGGAATCATCGGAGCAGCAGGAGGACTTGGCGGAACAGCACTGATAAAAACTCTAGGATGGAGTAAAGGTGCATTTGATGGTTACTCAGCTGGTTTTTACATCTTTGCAGGAGTTGTACTTGTTGCGATAGCTGGTATAAGTATGGTAAAAACAAGATGGAGAACCACTTGGGGACTTCAAGCAGGTGGTAGGATATAGACAAAATTTTATATATAACGATATATGTGATATAATACTTTCATGATAAAGACATTTAAATGTAAAGAGACAAAAAAGATATTTGAGAGGAGTTTTTCAAAAAAACTTCCTCAAGATATCCAGCCTATGGTATATAGAAAACTTTTGATGATAGATTCAGCTATTGATGTGGAGGATTTGAGGATTCCTCCTGCTAATAGGCTTGAAAAGTTATTAGGAGATAGAAAAAACCAATATAGTATAAGAGTAAACAAACAGTTTCGTATATGTTTTATTTGGGAAGATGGCTTTGCAAAAGATGTTGAGTTAGTAGATTATCACTAGGAGAGAAAATGAAAAAAATAGCACCTATTCATCCAGGGGAAATACTTTTAGAGGAGTTTATGAAGCCTTTAAATATAAGTCAAAATGCTTTAGCAAACTCTCTAAAAGTAGCTCCAAGAAGGATAAATGAAATAGTAAATAAAAAAAGAGCAATCACGGTTGATACAGCTATGAGATTATCAAGATTTTTTGGAAATAGTGCAGAATTTTGGATTAATTTGCAGTACAAATATGAACTAGAGTTAAACAGAGAGCTTTATGAAAAGAAGATAAAAGAAG
>JALUNR010000106.1 GCA_027055005.1 Campylobacterales bacterium | reverse complement strand
ATCAAACAATGATAGAAAAGCTTATCAAAGGTGGAGTGGATGTTATAAGACTAAACTTTTCTCACGGAAGTCATAAAACTCATGAAAACTCTATAAATATGATAAGAAAAGTCAGTAAAGAAATAGGCAAAGAAGTAGCAATACTTCAAGATATTTCAGGACCAAAAGTAAGAATAGGTGATATAGAAGGAACTCTAAAACTTAACAGTGGGGATAATATAAAACTTGTTAAGAAAAAAAATGATAATGAAAAAACAACCCTAGAGCTATCTTATCCACAAATAATAGATATGGTAAATGTTGGTGAGCATGTATTTTTTGCAGATGGAACTATCCAATCAGAAGTTGTTAACAAAGATGAAAACTCTTTAGGTTTAAAAATCCTAAACCAAGGCGAATTAACCTCAAGAAAAGGTGTAAATTTTCCAAAAACAGAGCTAAAAATATCTTCCATCACAGATAAAGATAAAAAAGATTTAGCTTTTGGAGCAAAACATAAAGTTGATATCGTAGCTCTCTCTTTTGTACAATCAAAAGATGATATAAAAGAAGCAAGAAAAATACTAAAAAAACATAAATCAAATCCATTTATAGTAGCAAAAATAGAAATGGGAAAAGCTGTTAAAAATCTAAAAAGTATTTTAAAACAAAGTGATGGAGTTATGGTAGCAAGAGGAGATTTAGGAGCAGAGTTTGGAGTAACAAAACTTCCTAGAATACAGAAAAAAATCATAAAAGAAGCAAATTCTTTAAACAAACCTGTCATAGTTGCAACACAAATGTTAACAAGTATGAAAGAAAATCCTTTTCCTACTCGTGCGGAAGTTAGTGATATAGCAAATGCGATATATGATGGAACTGATGCAGTAATGTTAAGTGATGAAACAACTGTTGGTAAATATCCACTAGAGTCAGTAAAAGTTTTAGTAGATACTATAAATGATGTAGAAGAAGACTATCCATACAATAAAAACTTTGAACCAAGGGATGCATCGGAGTCTATTTCAAAAAGTGCTACTGACCTTAGCAAATACTTAAATAAAAAAGCTCTCATAACATTTACTTCAAGTGGAGCAAGTGCAAAGTCACTATCAAAATTCCGTCCACGATCCCTAATATATGCAAATGCTCACTCTTTAAGTGTCTTAAGAGTAATGAATCTTTTTTGGGGAGTTCAACCACTATTTGTTCTAAAAAATCCAAAAAATCCAACAAAACTTTTAACAAACTTTATAAAAAAAGCAAATAAAGCTGGATTTATCAAAAAAAATGATGAATTTGTTATAACAATGGGTTCATCTACTGGTAAAAGTGGTTCGACAAATTTGATAAGAATACTTAGAACAAAAGGTATAAAGGAGATTTTAAAATGAAATATTTGATTTTAATATTAGCAGTTGTAACACTCTTATTTTCAAAAGTAGAAGATAAAAAGCTACTAGAAAACTTAAAAACTTATGATGATAATTTATCTGTTAAAAAAATTGACAATAATATAAATAAAGTCGTCATAAAAAAAGATAAAAAAACAAAAATAGATAAACTAATACAAAAAGTTGAGAAAAAAGCAAAAAACACAAAGTTTACAAAAGCTATAAAAAAAGAAGCACCAGCTTTAAAGTAAGGAGATTTTTTGATAAAACAAAACTATATTGATGAGATAAATAGAATAAAACAAGAACAAAATGTAACAATAGTTGCTCATTTTTATCAAAAAGATGAAGTATTTGATTTAGCAGATTTTAGTGGTGATAGTTTACAGTTAGCAAAAATGGCTATGGAAGATAAAAATCCAAACTTAGTCTTTTGTGGAGTTGGTTTTATGGGAGAAAGTGTTAAAATCCTAAGCCCAAACAAAAGAGTATTTATGCCAAAGTTAGCTTGTTGTGCTATGGCTAGGATGATAGATGGCGAACACTATGACACATCAGTTGCAATACTTCAAAAACAAGGCATAAAAAAAGAAGATATTTTACCTATTACTTATATAAACTCTTCTGCATCCGTAAAAGCCAGAGTTGGTAAAATGGGTGGTATGGTTTGTACTAGTTCAAATGCCAAAAAGATTATTGATAAAGGACTTAAAACTGGCAAAAAAATCCTCTTTGTTCCAGATAAACAACTAGGTCAAAACATAGCTAGGATAAACAACCTAACCTCTTGTGTTATCGGAGATGGCAAAGATCCAAATAAAGCCGACATCATTTGTTACAATGGCTTTTGTTCAGTTCACCAACTTTTTACTCCTGATGATGTAGAGTTTTTTAGAAACAAATATCCAGATATCAAGATAATAGCACATCCAGAGTGTAGAGTTGATGTATGTGAGTTATGTGATTTTGTAGGCTCAACTAGTCAAATCATAAAGTACATCCAAGACTTAGATGTGAATCAAAAAGTAGCTGTTGGAACTGAATACAACTTAGTAAATAGACTAAGAGAAAAAAACACTTATGTACTATCTTCAACAAAACCAGAATGCCCAACTATGAATGAAACAACTTTAGAAGACTTATATAAAACTTTAAAATCAATAGAAAATGGGCAACCTTTAAATGAAGTATTTTTAGATGACGATACTTCAAAATGGGCTAAAATAGCACTAGAGAGGATGTTTGAGATATGACAAAAAGAGAGCTTTTAAATCAAGCTATCAAAGAAGATATAGGAAGAGGAGATCTTTTTAGTAAAGTTGCAACTTCTAAAGAGGTCGATGCAAAGATAATATCTAAAAGTTCTGGTGTATTAGCAGGAGTAGAATATATAAAAGAGTTTAAAAATATTGAGCCTACCTTAAATATTGACTTTTTACTAAATGATTCAGATAATTTTAAAAAAGGTGATATTATTTGTACTATAAGAGGTGATAGAAATAAGATTTTACTTTATGAAAGAGTTATACTAAATCTTCTACAACATAGTTCAGGTATAGCAACAAATACAGCCAAATTTTTAAAACTATTAGATGGATATGATTTAAAACTTCTTGATACTAGGAAAACAAGACCAGCTCTAAGAGAACTTGAAAAGTATGCAGTAAGATGTGGTGGTGGAGTAAATCATCGTTTAGGACTTGATGACTGTTTAATGTTAAAAGATACTCATATTGCAACGATAAAAGATTTAAAGGCTTTTATGAGTAAAGTACGAAAAAAAATACCTTGGACTAGTAAAGTAGAGATTGAATGTGAAACTCTTAATCAAGTAAAAACAGCTTCAGAGGCTGGAGCGGATATTATTATGTGTGACAATATGAGCTTTAATGAGATAAAAGAAGTAGTAGCTTTTAGAAATAAAAATTATCCTCATATTTTACTAGAAGCTAGTGGAAATATCACTAAAGAAAATCTAACTAAATATGCAAAAACAGGAGTAGATGCAATAAGTAGTGGAAGCCTAATCCATCAAGCAACATGGGTTGATTTTTCTATGAAAGTTTTAGAGTAGTAAAGTAACATAAAGTTTAAAAAGTAAATAAATTTTTAAGTTTATACTAAAGTTTTTCTACAAAAGTCAAGTATTATTATATAATTTTCTTAAATAAATAATTTAAGGAGTTTATAATGATAAATAAAAAAACAGCCCTCATTGTTACAGCTATTTTAGCTACATCACTTTTAAATGCAACAGAAGTGGAAATACAAATAGTTGGTGGAAAAAATAAAGCTGAAAATCTATATACCGATCCTTGTTCAGGATATGATTATAAAGATTCTAATGTTGTAGGTATAAGAGATAATATATTTTTATCTAAAAATAATGCTTTACAATTAGCTTACGATAGATTAGAAGATGCTTCTTCCAATGGAACTAATTTTCATAGATATTCTATAAACTATTTACGAACTACAAGAGATATAAACTCTAAACTTCATCCTTTCTTTCTAATAGGAGCTGGACACGAAGATGGAGAAATAGGTCAAAAGTTCTTTAACTATGGTATAGGAGCTACTTTAGAAATAAGTAATAATATAAACTTAGTTTTAGAATCAAAAGCAATAAAAAAACATGATCACAATCTTGATATAAATACAAATATAGGTTTAGGTCTTATGATAGGAAATGAACCAACAAATATCGAACCAGTAATAGTACAATCTCCTTGTATAACAACTTATGCAACAAAATTAGTAAAACCTACACCTTGTAGTGTTGTTAAAACTGATGATGAAAAAGAGATAAGTGTAAGATAGGCAAAAAGCCTATCTTATCCTAATAAATACTTACTAGCTATAAATAAAACAACACTTACAAAAAGATACTGAAAAAATGTTGCTACTGTATAACTCATAAAACAACTACTACAATTTGAATAAATTTTAGATTCTTTATATCCTATTATAAGATAAGCTATAAGTAAAAATATCATAGCAATTGATATATAAATATCAAAACTATAAAATAAACTAACTGTTGAAGCCGAAAAATTAAATAATTTAGAAAAAACCGTTAAAAACTGTAAAAAAAGCAATTTTGTCATAAAAGATTTTATATAATCCCTTTTAAGAGGTTCAACTGGACAAGCCCCTTCTATATGATTTATCTGATCTACCTGCTTTTCAAATACATCTCTAACTTTAGGATTTATTCTATTTGCTAAAGTTGCACCATAACAATAATCTATCATCCTTTGTAAAACTACTGCCTTTTCATTTTCTGCTGTTAAATACTGTTGTTTCCCAAATCTATCTTGATAAATCACTTTTAAATACTTATATCTTGGAACATCTGTTGTAATATTTGGATAATAAGGAGTAGATTCAGTTGATATAAATCTATCTTTTTTGGTAAGTTCTCGAGGATTGATGATTTCTAAATAATCACCATTTTCATCTTTTAAAACTATAACTGATTTTGAAACAGCTAATTGATTTGCAGAAAGTGCTGTTAAGTTGTTTGCCTTCATAGTATCTTTTATATCATCCAAAAGTGAAAACAAAGACTCATCAAATCTCCTAAGATCTGGTGGCTTTATATGTATTCTACTATCTGGATATATTATAAGTTCTTTTACCATTTTATTTCCTTTTTATAAGAAAATATTATCTAAAAATAATAAAAAAACACTTTAAAGCATATTTTATTACTACACTAACTTCTATTTGCCTCTTTTAAGTTATCAGCTATTAAAAATGCTAATTCTAAAGCTTGAGAAGCATTAAGACGAGGATCACAGTGAGTATGATATCTACTACTAAGATCTTCTTCTAAGATGTTTTGTCCTCCACCAACACACTCTGTTACATCTTTTCCAGTCATCTCTAAGTGTATTCCTCCAGCGATTGTTCCTTCAGCTTTATGTATATCAAAAAAGTTTTTAACCTCTTTTACTACATTATCAAACTCTCTAGTTTTATAATCATTTGTAGCTTTTATAGTATTTCCATGCATAGGGTCACAACTCCAAAGAATATTTTTACCCTCTTTTTTAACAGCTTTTAAAAGAGCTGGAAAGTTATCTTTTACTTTCTCAGCACCCATTCTTACTATTATATTTAACTTTCCAGCTTCATTTTCAGGATTAACAGCATCTATAAGCTTAAGTAAATCATCAACAGTTGTAGTAGGTCCAGCTTTTATACCAACAGGATTTTCAACACCTCGTAAAAACTCTACATGAGCCTCATCTAATCCTCTGGTTCTATCTCCTATCCAAAGCATATGAGCTGAACAGTCATACCATTTGTTTGTAGTACTATCAAGTCTAGTTAAAGCTTCTTCATAGTTTAAAAGTAGTGCTTCATGAGAAGTATATAATACAGTTTGAGCTAAATTTGGTGCAGTATTAGAGTTTATTCCACAAGCATCCATAAATCTCAAAGATTCCTCTATTTTTGAAGTTATCTCTTGATATTTTTCATATGCAACACTTTTTTGGGTAAAATCAAGGTTCCATCTATGTACTTTTGTCAAATCAGCAAATCCACCTCTTGCAAATGCTCTCAAAAGATTTTGAGTAGCCGCTGCTTGATTATAAGCCATTATCATTCTATTTGGATCAGCTACCCTAGCATCTTTTGTAAACTCTATAGAATTTATTATATCGCCTCTATAACTAGGAAGTGTTATATCTCCTATTGTCTCATTATCACTACTTCTAGGTTTTGCAAATTGTCCTGCTATTCGTCCTACTTTTACGACAGGTTTTCCACCAGCATAAGTTAAAACTACTGACATTTGTAAAAATACTTTGAAAAAATCTCTTATTGTATCAGCATTAAACTCACTAAAACTCTCAGCACAATCACCACCTTGAAGTAAAAATCCTTCACCTTTTGTAACTGCAGCTAATTGTTTTTTTAAACTTCTAACCTCTTCAGCAAATACCAATGGAGGAAAATTACCAAGTTTAGTTTCAACATCATTTAAAGCTTCTTTATCCTCATATACAGGTTGCTGTAATATAGGTTTTTTTCTCCAACTTTGTACATTCCACTCACTCATTTTTCAACCTTTAAAAAAAATTGCGATATTATAGTGTAAAGTTTTTTAAAATTAGGAGATTATTTATGGGTGGACTTGTTTCAGTAGTATTAGTAGGAAGTTTTGTAGCTTTTATCATGTATCAAAACATTAGTAATGTAACAGCAAAAATAGAAAAAAGAGGCTCTAAAGGATATGATTTTTTTGCTAACTTATCAAGTGCTATGATAGAATATATAAAAGATATCAAAAGAGATATAAATGGAAAAAGAGAAACTCCCGAGTTTTTTGTAATAAAAGAGAAAGATACGGCTTTAAAAGAGTTGGATGATTATATAAGAAAACTTGCTTTTTATGAAACTATTTTAGCAAAAAAGAAGGATATTGAAGTTATTGAAAAAGAAATAGCATCAATTTTTATATCATTTGATAAATACATAAGTGAAAATTTTGAAGATGGTATTAAAAAGGCTGAACAAATAAAACAATCTCTTCATAAGATATATCAAAATAGGTAGATTTATGAAAAAGTCTTTAGAGTTAGGCAACGATATAGTTGAATTTTCAACTTTAGAAAGTGATTGTGTATATCAAGAAAACAGACTTATGAGGATGAGGTACAAATACATAAAAAATCCAACACTTTCCATAAACTCTAAACTTATAAAAAATGGTTGGAGAAGGTTTGGAAACTATTTTTCAAGACCAGAGTGTTCATCTTGTACAGATTGTCTTAGTTTAAAAATAGATGTTAAAAATTTTAAACTCTCAAAATCACAAAAAAGAGTTTATAAAAAAAACAAAAATACTAAAATCTTGATACAACAACCCTCAGTAACTGATAAGCATTTGGATGTATATCAAAGATATCATAAATACAAACAATTAAAAAATGGCTGGGAACCTACTAGTATCTCTTACTCAAATTATGAAGATTTGTACATCAGTGGCCATGGATTTTATGGTAAAGAGATACTATATTTTGCAGATGAAAAACTTGTTGGTGTTGATTTAGTTGATTTTTTAGAAGATGGAATTTCTGCTATATATTTTTATTATGATCCAGACTTTTTGCATCTATCTTTAGGAAAATATTCTCTTTTAAAACAGATAGATTTTGCAAGAGAATTAGAGCTTGATTGGATATATTTAGGTTATGCAGTTAAAAACTGTAAAAGTTTAAATTATAAATTTGAATACAAACCATATAAGATTTTAAAAAATAATCCTAACTATAATGAAGAGGCAATATGGCTATAAAACACTTAACAAATACCAGAGATTTTACAGTTGGTGAAATAGAAAAACTTTTTCAAAAAGCACAAAAGTATAAAAATAAATTAATAAAAAAAACTTTGCAAGATAAACTGATCATAACTATATTTTTTGAAAATTCTACTAGAACTAGAAGTTCTTTTGAAGTAGCAGCTAAAAATCTAGGTGCAAATGTAGTAAGTTTAAATATAGCAACTAGTTCATCAAGCAAAGGCGAAACTCTCTTTGATACTGCAGCAAATCTTGATGCTATGAATCCTCATGCCATAGTTGTTAGACACAAAAACTCTGGAGTTCCAAAAATACTATCAAATTATGTAAAATGCCCCATAGTAAATGGAGGTGATGGAAGTTTTGCACATCCAACTCAAGCTCTTTTAGATCTTTTTACAATAAGACAATACTTAGGTAATAACTTAGAAAATAAAAAGATAGCCATAGTAGGAGATATAAAAAATTCAAGAGTTGCCAACTCAAATATAGAACTTTTAGGAAGATTTGGACTTGATATAACTTTAGTTGCTCCACCACAATTTTTACCTTCAACAACAAAGCTAAAAACTTCTCATAATCTAAAACAAACTATAAAAGAAGTAGATATAGTTATGAGTTTAAGAACTCAAACAGAAAGACATACTTCTCAAATGTATGCTTCTTTAAAAGATTATGCCAGTGATTTTTGTATCACAAAAGAGATAGTAGAAGATAAAAATATTATACTACTTCATCCAGGACCCGTACATAGAAATATAGACATAGATGATAAAATGCTATCAGATCCTAGATGCAAAGTACTAAATCAAGTAGAAAATGGTGTTTATATAAGGATGGCAGTACTTGACACACTTATAAATCACACCTAAAATCAACATCCATAGGCAGTTCTACACTATCGGTTATACTTCCTTTATAACCATCTTTTTCAAGTGTAATCTTTATAGATACATTTCCATCTTGAGTAGCAGGACAATAATCAATCTTATAAAAACTTTTTCCCCAAGCTCTTATCTCTCCACCCAAATCACTAAATGCTTGTTTTAAATCACTATTGTTATTTATAGGTATATATTTATCTTTTCCTATATGTTTTAAAGTATTTGCATCGATGTCTCCTAGACCAATAGAGTAATAATATATACTTTTATGCTTATCAATAAAATCTGTCATATCTTTTTCAGTAACTCTTTTTGCCAAATCTCTACCATCAGTAAAAACAACTATTGAAGCAAATTGAAAATTATTTAAATTATTGTTTGGACTAGGTTTATATATATCATAGTTACAACTATCCACCCATTTACAAGCAACTTTTGTAGCTTCAATAACTGCACCATATAGATTTGTAGAATCATATCCCTTTAGATTTTCATCTCTAAAATCTTTATTATATAACTTATTTAATCCATTTTCTAAAAGTGCTTTATCATTTGTAGTTGATGCAGTAGTTGAAGTAACTAAAGGAGTTATTTCAATCTTTGAATTAAAATAATAAATAGCCATACTTTGTTGTTCATCCACAACATCCTCTACAAACTTTTTTGCAGATTCTACTAACTGATAGCAAAGATTATTTTTATTTGCATCTGTGTCTGAGTCATAATTTACAATTTCATCACAATCATTTATAAGAGATCCTGAAAAATCCAATAAAAGCAGTATTTGATTACTTGTATTTCTTTTGTTATAAGTAACCTTAACTTTTGTTTCTTCACTATCTGTTTGTCTATTGTCTTCATCCATTATATATTTTGCTGATTCAAAATTTACCTTAGCAAAAGCTTTTTTATCACTTGTTTTCGCTTGAACTAACAAATCATAATGCCCCTTATCAACATAACTATTTCCATTTATATCAACAAGTTTTGTTTTTGTCTTTTTTTCAAAAGTTATATTTTTATTTTCATCATTTTGAGTACTTCCACATCCAAAAAACAAAACAAGTAATGGTAAAATTACCAAAATATTTTTCACTTTAACTCCTAAATTGTAAACTATCTTTTATTATACATAAAAAAAGATAAAAAAGATAAAATCTATGTTATGAAAAAAAAGATAGAAAAAATATTAAACAATTATGGCATAACAAAAACTCCATGTCTTTTTATCATAAACTTTGATATGAGTGATTTTTATATAAAAGCACTGAATCAAATAGAAAATGATGTACTTTACAGCATAGATAAAACTCCTCATATTCATCGTAAAGATATTGATTATACATTCTATGCACCAAAATATAAAACATATAAAAAAGCTTTTGATGAAGTAAACTATCCCCATTTGTCA
>JALUNR010000105.1 GCA_027055005.1 Campylobacterales bacterium | reverse complement strand
AAGTAGTGATCTTACGAAGCCTTATGATAGCCTTTTACATAACTTACAACTTCAAGCAAGTCTTCAAGTTCCTAGTTTTGAAGACAAAAGTGGATATTTTGCTGATTTTGTAAATATAAATAAAGAGAGAAAAAACTTAACACTATCAGCAAATCAATATTTTTACGATTTGGAAGGATTTGATTTTTTAAGCATAAGAAGTTCACAGATAATCTATCTTGATGGTAAAAAAAGAGAGTATGGAGATATACTAAATG
This sequence comes from Campylobacterales bacterium, assembly GCA_027055005.1. Lineage (GTDB taxonomy): Bacteria > Campylobacterota > Campylobacteria > Campylobacterales > QNZT01 > SZUA-1377. The sequence goes on along the minus strand of JALUNR010000105.1, from coordinate 2,406 downwards.
ATTTTTTATATAAGTATTCTAAAAAACTAAGCTTTACTGAGAACAGTGTTTATTCTAAAAAGTATTCAAAGATTAAAAGACTTCAAACAGGGATGAGTTATAGTGATGATTTTTATCATTTCTCACTTTCTCACACATATCAAAAACTTCCTGAGGATAAAAAAGTAAATTATTTGACGAGTGATTTTAGTATAGATTTAGATGGTGGATACAAGGTTGGAGGAACAATAAACAGAGATATTAAAAACAAATTTACAAGAGATTGGAGTTTGTGGCTATATAGAGATAAAAAGTGTTGGAACTATAAAATCAAATACAAAGAGAGCTTAATCCCAATAGCAACAAGTGGAGGAGCAAAGTCTTATAGAAGTCAAGGTATTTACTTTTTGGTAAATTTTGCTAATATAGGGGGAATATCTTATGAGTATGCAAAAGATGATATAGTAGATAGTGGAGTTGGTGATGAATAAAGAGGCAAAAGTTGGTTTGTTTGTTTTTGTTGGGTTGATTGTTCTTTTTTTACTCTCTACTCAAGTAGGTAGTTTTAAAAATCTTTCTAAAGATGGATATGAAGTAAAAACTTATTTAAAAGATGCATCAGGATTAGAAAAAAATGCAAAAGTAAAAGCCAATGGTTTGGATATCGGGTATATAAAAGATCTTAGCATTGATGGTGGTAAGATAGTTACAAAGCTTTTTATATATGATGGAGTTAAAATACCTAGCGATTCTCTTATAAGAAGTGAGCAAGGAAGTATGTTAGGTGGAAAATACTTGAACATAACTTTAGGAAAATCTAGCTCTTTTATAAAAAGTGGAAATGTTGTCAAAGCGAAAGAAAAGCTTGCAGGGTTTGATGAAGCTAGTGATAGTATAAAAAAGGCTGCTGATGAGTTTAAAGCATTTATTGCTGATTTTAGAGAAGTTTTAGATGATAAAGCTAAAAATAGTCTTAGAAATACTTTAGTAAACTTAGAATCAACTCTTAAAAATTTTAATGATATGGCAGTTAGTATCAAAACTACTAGTGATAAGTTTGCAAAAACTGCTGATATTATCAACAATCGGCTACCAGCTATCGCTAAAAACCTTGATATTCTTATCAGAGATTTAAAAAACAAAGCCCCTGTTTTGATGGCTAAGTTTGAAGATATTGAGGATCAAATAAATGGGATTTTAGAAGAGAATAGACCTACTATAAAAACAGCTTTAGGAAATATAGACGGCTTCTTTGGCAAAGGTACAGATGCAGTTAAAAAGATAGATAAACTCTTAGCTACTGTTGATAAAGTAAAACTTCAAATGGGTATGAGAAGTGAGTATCAGGCAAGTGATAAATACCAAAAAGGGTATTTGGATTTAGATTATATTCCAAGTGATTCTAAAATGTATAAATTTTCAGTGGCTTCTATGGATGATTACTCTAAGTTTGATAGTAGTGGAGAAGTTATAAAACCAGCAAAACACCAAGATTCTAAAGTACTTATTTCTGCACAAATTGCAAAAAGGTATGGAAATGTAGCTTTAAGAACTGGTCTTATAGAGAGTAGTGTTGGTGCAGGTGCTGATTATTATATGTTTAATGATAGGTTTAAACTAAGTAGTGAAGTATTTGATTTTAATGCTAAAAATGATGTACGAGGCGACAAGGCTCATGCTAAGGTTAGTGGTAGATTTACGATTTTAAAACATATAGATTTCTTTGGTGGATATGATAACTTCTTAAATAAAAAGGCTGATAATGCTTTTGTTGGAGTTGGTTTTCACTTTTATGATGATGATTTAAAAAGACTTATCATGAGTCAGAGTGTAGGAAGTATGGCGAAGTGATAGAGGATTTTCAAAAAGCATTAGATTTTATGGGACTTACACCTTTTATAACTTATAAAGAGATAAAAAAAAGATATCTCCATCTTAGTAAAAAGTATCATCCTGACTTTGGTGGTGATAGTGAAATGATGGATGAGTTAAACAAAAGTTTTAATCTTTTGAAAAAGTATATTGAAAGTTATAGATATTATTTTAGCGAAGAAGAGATTTTAAAACAGTATAATGGAAGTGAATATGTCAAACAGTTTAGATTTTGACTATCTCTATAAAGACAGGGAAGAGGCATATAGTGAGCTGTTTAAGTTGGTTAAAACTGACAGTTTAGATAGTAATTGGAAAATAATAACTACAACTGTAAATAACATAAAACTTATAGATAAACTAAGTGAAAAGTTAAACATAGAGTATGAGCCATTTTTTTTAGATGAGATAACAGCTCCAAATAATGATGAGTGTGTAATAGCAACTGTTAGCGAACTTAAAGATATAGTTATAGAGAAAAATTTAGTAAAAAGTTTTGAGATAGAAGAGGATTTTATATATAAAGAAGCAGAAGATAAGTACAATAAAAATCTT
>JALUNR010000104.1 GCA_027055005.1 Campylobacterales bacterium | reverse complement strand
CTTACATGTTTATGGTTAAAGATAACTATTTTTTAGGACATCAATCTGGAAAATCTATTCAAAATAGTAATTATTCAGGAAAATACAATACTTTCTTTGGCTATAAAACTGGAATGAAAGATACATTAGGCTCAAGAAATGTTTTCCTCGGTTATGAAGCGGGACTTAATAATTCAACTGGGTCAGATAATATATCAATAGGTTACCAAGCTGGACTTGAGGCAACCATTGCCACTAACAACATTAGTATTGGTACTTCGGCTGGGCTTAATAACGATTCTGCAAGTAATAATATATTTATTGGAAACGGGGCTGGCTTTAACCATATTGAAACAAAAGGTATTTATAGTGCTGACAATAATATTTATTTAGGAAATCAAGCTGGTTATGGGCAATTTGGTGCAGATTCTACATCTCAAAATATTTTTATTGGAAATCAAGCTGGATTTGCATCTACAAGTGGAAGCACAAATGTGTTTCTTGGAAATCAAGCAGGTATGTCTAATACTACAGGAAACCAGAATGTATTTTTAGGGAATGATGCAGGTTTTTCAAATATTTCAGGAGAGGCAAATGTTTTTCTTGGTGATTTTGCCGGAGAATCAAATCAATCGGGTAATTATAATGTTTTATTAGGCAGACAAGCAGGAGACAGTTTGGTTGATGGGGATTTAAATGTTTTTATAGGTGACATGACAGGACACGATATTAAGCATGGAGAAAAGAATACTTTTATAGGGACAGACGCTGGACGTAAGGCTACTGCAGGTAACAATAATATTTTTTTAGGAGTAGAAGCAGGTTATTTGCATAAATCTGGAGATGATAATGTGTATCTCGGAAATAATGCAGGAGCAGGAAAAGATACATATACTGGAGATAACCAAAGGAATGTTATTTTGGGTGCAAATGCAGGAACTTTTATGGATGATGCAATTGATAATATTTTTATCGGACATAAAGCTGGTGAAGGGACAGCTAATGATAGCGTTACTGGTGATTATAATGTTGTTATAGGCGAACAGGCAGGAAATAAATTATCTGAAGGTTATAGTAATATTTTTATCGGAAAAAGTGCTGGTATTTCAAACACAAAAGGGAGAGAAAACATTTTTATTGGAAAAGATGCTGGTTCTAATAATGTTGGTGCTGGATCAACTTCATGGCCAAATTATCCTGGTGATGAGAATATATTTATAGGAAACTCATCTGGAAAAATGAATACTACGGGCTATTGGAATGTATTCTTAGGTAATAACACTGGTAAAGAGATGACTTATGGAAGAAGAAATGTTTTTATAGGAGATGATGCAGGAAGAAAATTGACAAATATAAATGAAAATGTTTTTGTAGGAGATGGAGCCGGTTATGACGCTACTGGGGGTGATTGGAATACAGTTATTGGTGCAGATGCTGGCAGTAACTTGAGTGCAGGAGGGAATAAAAATGTTTTTTTAGGGCATTTTTCTGGAAACATAAATAGAACCGGAACTGAAAATGTTTATCTAGGGTATCATTCGGGTGCAGGAGCTTTGGGAAGCAGAAATGTTTTTATTGGCAATCAAGCTGGAGAACATGAATTACATTCAGATAAATTGTATATTGATAACACTAATACAACGACTCCCTTAATTTATGGTGAGTTTAATAATGATTTGCTAAGAATAAACGGAACATTACATATTGGGACAGCATACTCATTACCTACAAGTTCAGGTACAAGTGGGCAAGTTTTGGTTTCTCAGGGAACAGCTTCGCAAGCAATTTGGACAGATGCTTCAAATTTAGATGATGGAGATTGGACAGTTTCAGGAAATAATATGTATTCTGCTGTTTCTGATAGTGTTGGTATAGGCACAAATGCTCCAACATATAAATTGCATGTTGTAAATAGTATTGCAAGTGGTAATTTAGGAGCTGCTGACCCAGCAATTTTCGGTTTACATGCAGTTTCTGATGGTTACGGAGTTGGGGTTAGGGGTAAAGGAAATTACAGAGGTGTTGAAGGTATTGTTTCAACTAACACTAATTATAGTGTTGCAGGAATTTATGGTAGTGCAACAAATTCTGGTTCAGGAGATGCTTGGGCAGGTTATTTTTCAGGAGATATTAATACAACAGGAAAAGCTGAAATAGGAACAGAAGTTAACAGAACCGCTCAAGGAAATGCAGATTTAATTCCTATTGCTTATGGTTATATTTCTTCTACCGGAACAATTAATTCAGCTAATACTGGTAATATTTCAGTTATTAATCATTCAACTGGAAGTTATGAGATAAATATTTCAGGTGAGAGTTATTATTATTCATCTTATATAACAAATATTACAATTATTACTGGATCTGGGACTTTAATTGCCAAAGCAGGAAGCGTAAGTAATAATTTACTGGTTCAAATCCATGATACTGCTGGTACTTTTACAGATGCAGCATTCAGTTTTATAGTTTACAAACCGTAAAAATAATTAATCCAAAACAAATAAATACTTGTAACACCGAAGGCTTCGCTTTAAGCGAAGCCTTCGATTTTGAAAAAAAAAGAAAATTGACAGAACTGAGCCCCCAGTAATTATTAACATGAAGTCGATTAAAAGTTATTATAGATAGATGTCGTAATAAGAAAACAAATACCATTATTCCCCTTTTGAAAGGGGTTTTGAGGTATGTTT
>JALUNR010000103.1 GCA_027055005.1 Campylobacterales bacterium | reverse complement strand
TATACTTTCAACTATATTTACTGTAGTTGGACTGTATATATCTTATAGTTTCGATATAACTAGTGGGGCTAGTATTATTTTAGTTGGAGCTGGAGTTTTGGTTATTTTTTCCACCCTATCACATCGCCAAACTTGACTTTTCTATGAAGCTTATCTTCCAACTGGATTAACTCATTTTCACAAAGAAGTACAACAGTTGATCCCATCATAAAGGATCCTAGTTCATAACCTTTTTTTACGAACTTTTCTTTGTACTCATAGATTTTTATCTCATAAGAATCTGTGTTGGTCTCGATGGATGGTTCAAAGGATATAGTCATTTTTCCAACATTTAAAGCTCCAACTAAAACCATATATAAAACTTTATTTTCTACTTTGCACTCTACTATCACTCTTTCATTTTTTACAAAAAGTTCTGGCATAGAGTTTAGGTAAGTATTGTTTACAGGATACAAAGCTCCTGGCACATGAACTATCTTTGTAATTTGGCAATCAAATGGCATATGATAACGATGATAATCTTTTGGAGAGAGGTAGAAGTTCATGTACTCTCCATTTTTTATATTTTTAGTGTTAAAGTTATCAGTTAAAAGCTCCTCAACACTATAACAAAATCCTTTTATCTGCAAAGCTAAATCATCTTTGATTTTCCCCTGGGAAGTTACAAAACTATCTGCTGGAGAAATAAAAGTATCTTTGTTTTCATCTATCTTTCTTGAAATTTTTAAGGCTCTAGTAAACAATTTGTTTAAACTTTTGTATTGATTAGGTGAATCAAACTCACTCATATCAAGTCTAAGTAGTTTTACATAGGATTTATTTATGATATTTTGACAAAATGAGGGAAACTCTTTGGACGCAAATCTACCCCATCCTCTTGATATTGCATTTGTCCATGATGCTTTTAGTAAGTTCAACTTATCTCCTCCAGTGCTTTTTTCATAAGCTCGATATGATAGTTTTCTTGATTATTTATAAAGTTAAAAAAATTACTCAAATCTTTATTTTCAACTGCACTAGATAATTTTATACACTCCTCTTTTGCTGCTTCTTCCTCTTTGATACCATCAAGTAAAAACTGGCTTAAATCATCAAACTGATAAACTTCTTTCATGATTTGTCTAGGTAGATATAAAAGCCCCATTTTTGATAACATTCTAGCAAAACTTTTAAGATGAAAAAATGATTCATAGATTAAATCTATAAAGATATTTGATAAAACTTTAGAATTAGTAAAAATATTTGAGTATGTATAAACCATGATAAGTTCATACTCTTTATAAGTTTCTTCAAATAAAAACTGTATCAAGGCATTTGTACTTTTATCATCTATATTATAACCCTCTAAGTTTCTATTTTTAGAATATGCATCGATGTCACTGTTGTTGTTTTTATCACTTAAAAGATAATCTATTTTTTGAATAAAAAACTCTTCATCACTTTTAAATCTAGCAAACATCTCATTATCAGGATAATTCATGTTTTGTATCATAGATTTTAGATTTTCAAAAAGCTCAAAGTTATCCTTTGCTATAAACTTAACATCTTCTCTTTTTATATCATAGTCAAACTCTCCATCTATCTCTTTTATATACCCACCTAACCAGCTTAAATGCCTATATTCAATAAATGCAAAATCATAAAAAATTTCATAAAGTTTTTCATCTTTCAAGCTAAAAGCACCAAAAATCATACTTAAAAACAATTCATGTTTTTTTCTAAAAAGTTCTTTCATATTTTTCCTTTTTATATTTAAGTAGAAGATTATAGCATTAAAAGTTAAATTATTTTTAAGTAAAATAAACTTACTTATAAAAATGGAGAAAATATTGATAGAGTTTATACTAGCTGGTGCAGTTGTTGGAGTAATTTCTGGATTTTTTGGAGTTGGTGGAGGAACTATTTTAGTTCCTATACTAATGGCTTTAGGACTTGATATCAAAGAAGCTATCGCGATAAGTGTAGTTCAAATGGTTTTTAGCTCTATCTTTGGTTCATATCTAAACTATAAAAAAGGAACTTTAAAAATAAGCTCAACCATCTTTTTTGGAGTCGGTGGACTTATAGGCTCTTTTTTTAGTGGATTTATCATAAAAAATGTTTCATCTTTAAGCTTAAAGTATGTCTTTTTAGGAGTTGTACTATTTGCTATATATAGATTTTTTAAAGCTCCTCATAAACAGAACTTACCACCGATAGAAAATAAACCTCTCTTTTTTGTTATAGGTATCATGATAGGTATGTTTGCTACAAGTGTTGGAATTGGTGGTGCTTTGATCCTAACTCCTATAATGGTTGGATTTTTAAGGTATTCTGTAAAAGAAGCAGTTGGAACTGGGTTATTTTTTGTAGTTTTCTCTTCTATGAGTGGATTTTTAAGTATGTATATAAATGGACTACTTCACTTAAAACTTGGACTTATAGTTGGTATTTCATCACTTTTTGGGGTATATCTTGGTATTCACTTGGCTCATAAAACTGATGCTAAGAAGCATAAAAATATGATTTTGGTTTTGAACTTTATAATTTTGGGGTTGATAATAAAAGAGTTACTTTAGAAATTAATCTAACCTCAAAAGGCTAATCCACCATATTTTTCCCAAAGCATATAAAGCATACCACTACAAATTCCTGCAAAAACTCCAGCTAGTAAGTCATCTCCCATAACTCCAAGTCCACCTTTTACATCCCTATCAAT
>JALUNR010000102.1 GCA_027055005.1 Campylobacterales bacterium | reverse complement strand
CCTCTTCATACTGGATATTAATATTGTTTTTTACTTTTTTTACATCTTCAATCGCGGCAAGTTTGTTTAGTTTTGCTTCTATTACTTTTGATTTAACTAAGCCTCCTTGATATAGAGGAAGAGATAAACTAAGAGCAACTGTCTTTGTGTTGTCATAATAAGCTGTTTCATCATGAGGATTATATTTTGTATATCTAGCTTGAATATTCAATGTTGGTAGATGACCACTCTTAGCTTCTTCTAGTTGTTTTTGAGTAAGTTCAACACCTTTTACAGCTTGTTTATACTGAAGATTGTTATTTTCATTTGAAAAGCTTTTTACCACTGAAAGCATTTCATCAATTTTAGTATTTTTAACATAATTCATACTTCCAGTAGGTAAGTTAAAATTAGAAACACCTGTTAAATATTTTAAACTTTTTTTATACGATTTTACTAACTCTTTTTCTTTTTCAATCTGAATTTTTGTAGAATCAAGTTTAACCTCTATATCTAAAACATCCATTTGATTTACAAGATTTATATTCAATTTTTCTTTTGCTGAATCAAGTAAAGATTTATAATAATCTATGTATGTCTTTAAAAGTATTATTCTATTTTTTGATTTTAATACTTCTATATAATTTTCTAAAACTTTATTTGCAAAGTTTTGTTTTAGTATCGTATTTTTTATACCAAAAAGATTTGTTCTAACTTTTTGAATATCTATTTTTTTATTTAAACTTGGATTGTAAACTACTTGAGAAAGTGATACGGCAAGATTTTTAGTATCACCTCCTACATTGTAATCAATCCTTCTTTGTCTTTTGTTTAAGGTATAATCATTTTTACCAACTGTGGCAGAAACACTAAGCTGAGGAAAAAGATAAGCTTTTTGCTGATTTATCCTCTGTTGTACAGCTTTATATTGATATTGTGATGACTTGATCTGATTTGCCTCACTAAGTCCTAATGTATAAGCTTCAGATATAGTTAAAAAATCTTTTGCATATAAATTTACACTTAGTATTAATCCTAATAATATTTTACTCTTCATTGAAACTTTTCCTAAACATATCTTTAAAAGGTTTTACTAAATACTCCAACATTGTTCTCTTACCTATTTTTATCATAACTACTGCTGGCATACCTGTTACAAGAGTTAGATTATTGTCTTTTAACTCTTTTGTACCCTTGCTAGTTAATTCCACTTTTGCTTGATAAAAAGATGCTCTCATCTTTGGATTTTCTATACTATCAGCTGAAATATATATAACTTTACCCTCTACTGGTTGTAGACTTTTCATATCAAAAGCTGGAAAACTTATCTTACTTGTTTGACCTATTTTTACTTTATCTATATCTTTTGGCATAACATTAGCTAAAATCAAAAATTTTGAATCTGCTGGAATAATCTCAAAAATTTTTCTTCCCGGAGCTACAACTTCACCAACAGAGTGATTATCTATACCCATAACAGTACCATCTCTAGGAGAAGTTATAACACTTCTAGCAAGTCTATCTTTTAAAATAATATTTTGCTCTTTTGTTTTTGCTATTTGAGCTTTTGTATTTGCTATATCACCTTCAACCATAACTTTTTCTTTTTGCAACTCTCTTAATCTTTTATTGTCTATAAGTTTTTGCTTATACAATTTTTGTAGTTCTTTTATCTCTTGATTTAAAGAGGATATTCTTTTTTGTTTACTTTCCAAAAGTGATTTATATCCTAAAATTTGATTTTTTACTTGAGCTATCTGAGCTTTTGTTTGAACATCATCTAGCTTCATAAGAGGTTCACCTTTTTTAATAAAATCTCCATCTTTTACAAATATTTTTTTTATAATACCACCTTCGAGATGTTGAATACTAATCTTTGCAGTACTTGTTATAACTTTTCCAGGTGCTACTGAAGAAGCAGCTAGAGGTGCATAAGCCATCCATCCACCAGCTGCTATAAAAACAATTATTAATATAGATAATCCAAATTTTATAATATTATTTGGATTACTAGGTGGTACTGGTAGTTGATGTTTTTTTAAATCTTTTTTCATCTGTTTTTCCTTAACTTTTTGGCTTACTGAGAGTTACTTTTGGAGAAGCTTCTTGTGGTATAGGTTTTGGTTGAACTTTTGCAAGACCTAATTTAACTAAAACTTCACTACTTTTGCCATACATAGAAAGCATACCATCTTTTATAAGAGCTATTAAGTCTGTTATAAGCAGTATATCTGTTTTATGAGATATTATTATAACTGTTGAACCAATTGATTTTAAGTACTTTATAGTATTTACTAAGGCCACTTCACCATCAGCATCAAGATTTGAATTTGGTTCATCTAGTACAACAAGTATTGGATTGTTATATATAGCTCTTGCTAGTCCAACTCTTTGCCTTTGTCCTCCACTAAGTCCTATACCACCAGGTCCTATCACAGTATCATATCCATGAGGAAATCTAAGTATTATTTCATGAACCCCAGATATTTTAGCTGCTTCTACTACTTTTTGTGAATCCACTTCACCAAGTCTAGCTATATTTTCTGCGATAGTTCCTTCAAAAAGTTCTATATCTTGAGGTAAATACCCAATGTATGGACCAAGTTTTTGACTATCCCATTTGTGTATATCAGCACCATCAAGTCTAACTGTACCATTATAAAGAGGCCAAACTCCTAGTATTGCTCTAGCTAGTGTTGATTTTCCACTACCACTAGGTC
>JALUNR010000101.1 GCA_027055005.1 Campylobacterales bacterium | reverse complement strand
TGGTGGAAGTGGAGATGACTATCTTGATGGTGGAGTTGGAAATGATACTGTCTCTTATGAAAGTGCTACAAGTGATGTAACTGTTTCACTTAGCAAGAAAGGTGAACAAGATACAGGAACATCAACTGGAATTGATACCTTGAAAGATATAGAAAATATACTTGGTAGTTCTCATGATGATACTATTGAAGGAAATACATCTGATAATACTCTTATTGGTGGAGAGGGAACAGATACTGTAACCTTTGAATCTGCTCTAAATGGTATAAATATAGATTTAACAAATGAAGATGTACAAGATACAAAACTAGGACAAGATAAGATCGTAGGTTTTGAAAATGTGCTAGGAAGTTCATATAGTGATACTATAAAAGGAACTAATAGTAACAATGAAATTCATGGGAATAGTGGTAAAGATACTATTTATTCAAGTGGAGGAAGTGATCTTTTATATGGTGATGGTGCAGATGATACTTTTATAGCAAATGATAGTGATGGAAGTGATACTTTTGATGGAGGTGATGGTATAGGAGATAAAGTTGATTATTCTTCTAGTTCAAAAAATATTTCAGTAACAATTGATGGTGATAATCAAAAAGAAGTAACTATTGATAGTGGAGATAATGATTATATAAAAAATATAGAAAATATCACAACAGGAAGTGGTGCAGATACTATAACAGGGGATTCATACTCAAATACTATTATTGCAAATGATGGAAATGATATATTAGATGGAAAAATAGGAGATGATTATCTTGATGGTGGAACTGGAGTTGATACTTTATCTGGTGGCATAGGAGCTGATACACTACTTGGTGGAGATGATAATGATACATTAAGTGCAAATGCTGGAAATGATTATGTAGATGGAGGAGATGGGGGGCATGATTTGCTTGATTTTTCATCAGCAACTGATGGAGTAAAAGTAGATCTATCTAAAACTACAAGACAAACAATATCTCTTCAAGAAGGCGATGACATAATCTTAAATATAGAAGATATAAAAGGATCAAATCAGCAAGATACCTTGACAGGTAGTGATATAGCAAATACTATTTGGGGTGGTCATGACAATGATACCCTAATAGGTGGAAATGGTAATGATACTCTTTATGGTGAAGATGAAAATGATGTTTTTATGGCTACTTCAAAAGATGATGGAGTTGATACTTTTGTTGGTGGTAGTGGAAGTGATACAGTTGATTATAGTTTGCTTAGTCAAAAAGTAACAGTTACCCTAAATGGTAATGATGATGGAACTGCTGTTGTAGAAAATGGTGATAATGATACTCTTCAAAGCATAGAAAATATCATAGGTTCAACTGCATCAAATACCTTAACAGGAGATGAAAATACAAATATTATAACTGGAAATATAGGAGATGATACTCTATATGGAAAAGCTGGAGATGATACTCTATATGGAAAAGCTGGAGATGATTATCTTGATGGTGGTAGTGGAAATAATATTTTAGATGGAGGAAGTGGAAGTGATACTGTAACTTATGTAAATGCAACCTCAAAAATAGAAGTAAACCTAAGAGAGAGTGGATACCAAACAACAGGAGCTGGTACAGATAAACTTGTAAGTATAGAAAATATACTTGGTAGCTCTTATGATGATACCATAGAGGGAAATAGTAGTAATAACTATCTTGATGGAGGAGATGGAACAGATACTGTATCTTTTGAACACTCTGATACAAAAGTAAATGTTGATTTATCAAATACTTCATCTTATGATAATGGAGATGGAACTGATACTATCATAAACTTTGAAAATCTAACAGGTTCAAACTATGATGATACTTTAAAAGGAGATGACTCAACTAATATCATAAAAGGCTTGGATGGTAAAGATACAATAGTTGGAAATGGTGGAGATGATTCTTTATATGGTGGAAGCAATGATGATCTTTTTATAGCAAGTGATGGAGATGGAAAAGATTTTATAGATGGTGGAGAGCATAATGATACTGTTGATTATAGTGCCACAACAAAATCAATATCTTTAACTTTAAATACATCAGCTCAAGTAGATGTTTCAATAGATGGGGTAGTTGAGGATAGTATAAAAAATATAGAAAATATTATAGGCTCATCTGTAAGTGATACTATAACAGGAGATTTAGCTAATAACACTCTTCATGGAAGTGATGGTAGTGATACTTTAAGTGGAAAAGATGGAGAAGATTTTTTATATGGAGATGTTGGAAATGACACCCTAAGAGGTGGAAGTGGAAATGACTACCTTGATGGAGGAGATGGAACAAGTGATGTAGTTGATTATAGTGGAGCAACTTCGAGTGTAACTGTAGATCTTTCAAATCAAAATGAACAATACATAGGTTCTTCTGAAAATAGAGATACCATAGTGAATATAGAAAATATCATAGGTTCTGACTCAGATGATGTTTTAAAAGGAAATGATGAGGTAAATACTTTATATGGTGGTAATAGTAATGACACTCTTGAAGGAAAAGGTGGAGTCGATACTCTTTTGGGAGAAGCTGGAGATGATACACTAAAAGCTTCATCAGCAAGTGATGGAAGTGATATATTTGATGGAGGGGCAGACAATGATACAGCTGATTATAGTGCTATAAATCAAAAGATAAATGTAGAGTTAAAAGGTTCAAATGATGCAACAGTAACTATAGAAAATGGAGATAGTGATACTTTAAAAAATATAGAAAATTTTACAGGTGGAAGTGGTGATGATACTATAACCGGTGATAGTGGAGTAAATATCTTAGATGGAAATGTTGGAAATGATACTGTTGATGGAGGAAGTGGGGATGATACTTTAATAGGTGGAGATGGAGTAGATACTGTAAGTTTTGCAAATTCACAAAATATTATAAATATATCTTTAAGAAATCAAACAACAGCTCAAAATACAGGTGATGGAAATGAACTTATAAAAGAGTTTGAAAATGTTTTAGGTTCAAATCAAAACGATACTATAGAGGGTGATAGTGGAGACAATACCCTAGATGGAGCAGGAGGAAGTGATACTATTTCTTATGCAAATGCAAATGCAGTAAATGTAAATCTTTCTTCTAACTTATCTACTGGAGATGGAAATGATACTTTAAATAACTTTGAAAATATAATAGGCTCTTCTTATGATGATATTTTGCAAGGAGATAACAATGCAAATATCATCCAAGCTGGAAGTGGTGATGATACTTTAAAAGAAGTAAACAATGATGGAAATGATACTTATGATGGAGAAGGAGGAATTGATACGATTGATTATACCTCTACAACTTCAGCTATAAGTCTGACTTTAAATAAAGAAAACTATGCAGATATAACTGTAAGTGATGGAACAGTTGATAAGATAAAAAATATAGAAAATATCAAAGGCTCAAACCAAAATGACAGTATTGTAGGAGATGATGCAAACAACAAACTAGAAGGTTTTGATGGAGATGATATTTTAAAAGGTGGTAGTGGAAATGATACACTTTTAGGACAAAAAGGAGTTGATACTTTAAGTGGAAATGCTGGAGATGATTATCTTGACGGAGGAGTTGGTATTGATATCGTTGATTACTCTACTGCTACAAATAAAGTTACAGTTGATTTGTCTGTTAGTGGTGCTCAAAATATAGGTGGTGGAGAAGGAAGTGATACTCTTTTAAATATAGAAAACATATTAGGAACAAATGATTATAATGATACCTTAACTGGGAATGATACTGCAAATACTATTTTTGGTGATGGTGGAAATGATTTGTTAGAAGGAAAAGGTGGAGTTGATACTCTTTTTGGTGGTGATGGCAATGATATACTAAAAGCCTCATCAGCAAGTGATGGGAGTGATATATTTGATGGAGGGGCTGATAGTGATACCGCTGATTATAGTGCTATAAGTGAAAAGATAAGTGTTACGCTTGATAGTGACAATGATGCAACAGTAACTATAGAAAATGGAGATAGTGATACTTTAAAAAATATAGAAAATTTCAAAGGTGGAAGTGTAGAAGATACTATTACAGGTGATGGAAGTATAAATACTATTTGGGGAAATGCAGGAAATGATACTCTAAAAGGTGGAGCAAATGATGATACTTTATATGGTGGTAGTGATAATGATACTTTAAATGGTGGAACAGGAGATGATTATCTCGATGGAGAAGCTGGGGAAAATACTGCTGATTATAGTGATGCAAATAGTGTTATTGTAGATCTTAGAACAACAACAGCTCAAAATACAGTTGGAGCAGGAACAGATACTTTAAAAAATATATCAAATCTTATAGGCTCAACCCACAATGATACTCTAATAGGAGATGATAATAAAAATATCATAGATGCAGGTAATGGAAATGATACTATATCTGGACTTGGTGGAGATGATACAATAAATGGTGGTGCTGGTATAGATTTGGTTGATTTTTCATCTGAGAGTGCAGTAAATCTTACTTTAGCTGATGATGGAGCACAAACCTCGGTGACAATAGGTTCTACAACTGATAAATTAACAAATATAGAAAATATAAAAGGTTCAAATACTGATGCTGACACTATCACTGGGAATAATCTTAACAATACTATTTGGGGACAAGTAGGAAATGATACTCTTGATGGTGGAAATGCAGATGATTCACTCTATGGTGGAGAAAATGATGATGTTTTTGTCTCTCATGATAGTGACGGAAGTGATTTCTTTGATGGAGGAGCTGATAATGATACTGCTGATTATAGTGCTTTAACATCAGGTATAAATGTTGATTTAGATACAAGTACAACTACAACAGTTAGTATCAGTAGTGGTAATGATGACAATATAAGAAATATTGAAAATATTACGGGTAGTACCGTAAAAGATGTAATTAGTGGTGATTTAAATAGAAATACTTTACTTGGAAATGCAGGAAATGATACACTTGATGGAGAGGCTAACAATGATTATCTTGATGGTGGAAGTGGAGATGATTTTTTAAAAGGTGGAGCTGATAATGATACTCTAAAAGGTGGAGCTGATAATGATACTCTAAGAGGTGAAGGGGGTGATGACTCCATAGATGGAGGAACTGGTATAGATAGTGTTGATTTTTCATCATCAGCAAATTATGTAACAGTTGATCTTTCCAAAACTGATGCTCAATCAATAAGTGCAGCAGAGGGAACAGATACTATAACAAATATAGAAAATATAATAGGTTCTGAATATAACGATACTTTAATTGGTAGTGATAGTTCAAACAGCATCTTTGGAAATAAAGGAGATGATACACTTTTAGGAAGAAATGGTAGTGATATTCTTGATGGGGGTGAAGGAATTGATACTGCTGATTATTCTACACTTAGTGATACTCTAGCTCTAACACTTGATGGAGAAAACGATGCAACAGCAATAATTGCAAATGATACTAACAATGACAATGGTAATAATGATACTATAAAAAATATTGAAAATGTTAATGGTGGAACCGCAAATGATACGATTAGGGGTGATGCAAGTGCAAATACTCTTAAAGCAAATGCAGGAGATGATACGATAGAGGGAGGAGATGGAGATGATTATCTTGATGGAGGAAGTGGAGTAAATACTGTTAGTTTTGAAAATGCAACAGTAAATATAAAAGTTAATCTAAAACAAACATCTTCTCAAGATACAAATGTAGGAAATGACACTATAAAAAACTTTCAAAATATTATAGGATCATCTTTTGATGACACGATAGAAGGTGATAGTAGTGATAATACAATCAATGGAAGTGGTGGAAGTGACTTTGTAAGTTATGAACACTCAAACTCTTCAGTAACAGTAGATCTTTCATCCAGCACTGCTACTGGAGATGGAAGTGATACTCTACAAAATATTGAAAATATCTTAGGTTCTTCAAATGCAGATATTTTAACAGGAAGTTCAGATGCAAACTCTATCATAGGTGGTGTTGGAAGTGATACGATAGATGGAAAAGCAGGTTCTGATAAGCTTTTTGGAGGTGATGATAATGATCTTTTTAATGGTAGTGAATTTAGTGGTGATGAGATAGATGGTGGAGATGGAAGTAGTGATAAGATTGATTATTCTGCTTTAAATGATGGTGTTTTAGTAGATCTTGATGGTTCAAGTTTAGTAGATGTAACTATAAATAATAATAATCATAAAATAAAAAATATTGAAGATATTATCGGAAGTACCGTAAATGACAATATAAGTGGTGATGATAATAAAAATATATTTTTAGGTGGTAATGGGGATGATACTTTAAAAGGTGAATTAAATGAAGATACTCTTGAAGGTGGAGATGGAAGTGATAAACTATATGGAGGAAGTGGAAATGACCTCTTAAAAGGTGACAATGGAGCTGATACTATATATGGAAATGAAAATAATGATGAAATATATGGTGGAGGAGATAATGACTTTTTAAGTGGTGATGATGGAGAGGACATACTAAGAGGAGAAGCAGGAGATGATACTCTAAAAGGTGGTAGAGGAGATGATAAACTCTATGGCGGAGATGAGAGTAGTGATAGTGGAAATGATACAGTTGATTATTCACAAGCTCTAAAATCTATGACTATAAATTTAGGTGATGGTAATAGTGAAGGGAGTGCAACCAGTGATGATCAAGGTAGTGATAAATTATATGGTATAGAAAATATTATTGGCTCTAATACTGAGGATGATAACATCACAGGTAATTCATCAGCTAACTTTTTAGATGGAAGAGGAGGTAAAGATACTATAAGTGGTGCAGCAGGAGTTGATACTCTATATGGTGGAAATGCAGATGATACTCTATATGGTGGAGATGATGGGGATACACTTCATGGTGATGCAAATAATGATACTCTTTATGGAGATAGTGGAAATGATATTATAGATGGTGGAAGTGGAGATGATGTTATAAAAGCTACTGCATCTGATGATGGAGATGATACGATAGATGGAGGAAGTGGAAGTGATACAGTAGATTATAGTATATTAGATAATACTCACCATATAGAACTAGATTTGGCAGATGATGATGGTGAATCTACTCTAATCTTGGATACTTCTTCTAGTGATAAGATAAAAAATATAGAAAATATCATAGGAACTAGTGGAGATGATACTTTAAGAGGGAATAATCAAGACAATATTATAGAGGGAAAAGATGGAGTTGATACGATAGAGGGAGAGAGTGGAGATGATACTCTATATGGTGGAGCTGGGAAAGATACAATAAGTTTTGAAAATGCCTCAACAGGTATAGAAGTTAATTTAAAAGTAACAACTGCACAAGATACAAAAGTTGGAAATGATATCATCTCAGGTTTTGAGGATATTTTAGGCTCATCTTCTGATGACACGATAGAAGGAGATAGTAGTGATAATACCATAAATGGTGGAGATGGTAGTGACACTGTTAGTTATGCTCATGCTTCATCATCGGTAGTAGTTGATTTATCATCAAACTCTGCTACTGGAGATGGAAATGATACTTTATCAAATATAGAAAATATCTTAGCATCTTCAAACGATGACACAATAAGCGGTGATGCAAATAAAAATATTATTCACTCAGGAAGTGGAGCTGATACAATAGATGGTGGAGGAGAGAGTGATACTATCTTTGGTGAAGCTGGTGAAGATATCTTTAAAGGAACTTCTTTTACCGATGATACGATAGATGGTGGAAGTGATAATGATACTATTGATTACTCTACTTTAGATAAAAAAGTAAATCTAACCCTAAATACAACAAATTCAGTTACAGTACAAGTAGATGGAGCTGATGACCATAGCATAAAAAATATAGAAAATGTCATAGGTTCAAATCAAGATGATACTATAACAGGAGATACTCTAAATAATACTTTATCAGGAAATGCAGGAGTTGATACGATATCTGGTGGTAGTGGAGATGATAGTATTAGTGGTGGAGATGGAGCTGATAGTTTATATGGAAATAGTGGTATAGATATTTTATATGGAGATTTAGGTAGTGATACTCTATATGGTGGTGATGATGGTGATACTTTGTTTGGTGGAGCTGATAATGACAAACTCTATGGAGGAGCAGGAGAAAATATTTTAAAAGGTGAAGCAGGTGATGATACTCTAATCGGTGGAGCTGATATAGATAAGCTTTATGGTGGTAGTGGCACGGATAGTGTTGATTATTCATTGGAGGGATCAAGTGTTACAGTAGATTTAAAAAATGGAACTGCAAGTGGTGGAAGTATTGGAAATGATTTTTTATATGATATAGAAAATATATATGGAAGTACAAAGGATGATTCACTAACAGGAGATGCAGGAAAAAATACAATCATAGCAAATGGTGGTGATGATTTTATAGATGCTGGAGATGAAGCAGATAGTATAGATGCTGGAAGTGGTGATGATACTATTATTGGTGGTGCTGGAAATGATACTATTGATGGGAGTGATGGCAGTGATACTATAGATTATAGTACTTTTAACTCACATGGGATAGTAGTAGATTTAACAAAAACTGATGCACAACATATAAATGATGAGTACTCAGATGATATTATACTAAATATAGAAAATATTATAGGAAGTGATTTAGCAGATAGTATAGTTGGAAATAGTGAAAAAAATATTTTAAATGGTGGAGCTGATAATGATACTTTTGATGGTGGTGATGGAAATGATACCTTAATCGGTGGAACTGGAGATGATACCTTTAAAGGTGGTTTGGGAGATGATAGTATAGATGGAGGAAGTGGCAGTGACACTATAGACTATACAGATATAGATAAGATAATACAGGCAAATTTTAGTACTGGAAAAGTTCAAATAGATGGAGGTGAACAAGAT
Organism: Campylobacterales bacterium; assembly: GCA_027055005.1. Lineage (GTDB taxonomy): Bacteria > Campylobacterota > Campylobacteria > Campylobacterales > QNZT01 > SZUA-1377. The sequence goes on along the minus strand of JALUNR010000101.1, from coordinate 25,207 downwards.
ACCATTTCTAGTATAGAGGTATATAAAGGTGGAAGTCAAAAAGATATAGTTACAGGTAATATATCAAAAAATATTATCTATGGTTTTAATGGAGATGATACTATTGAGAGTGGAGAAGGTGAAGATACTATATATGGAGGAAGTGGAAATGATCTTTTAAAAGGTGAAGCTGGTGCAGATGTTATAAATGGTGGTGCTGATAATGATACTGCAACTTATGATGGATATGCTTTTAGTATAAATGTAGATCTTAGTGGAACAAATGATAGTGCAACAGACTCGCAAGGTACAAAAGATATATTGGTAGATATAGAAAATATTATAGGTTCATCAAATGATGATGTTATAAAAGGCGATGATGGAGTAAATATCCTAGATGGTGGTGCTGGAAATGATACTTTTTTGGGTATGGATGGAGCAGATACTCTAAAAGGAGGAGATGGTAGTGATACAGTTGATTTTTCACAAGATAGTACAGAGCATATAATAGTTGATCTTTTAAATTCTACTGTTACAGATGATGGGTTTGGAAAATCTGATACGATTAGCTCTATAGAAAATGTTGTTGGAACATCTTTCAAAGATACAATAACAGGGAGTGATGATAACAATATCCTAAAAGGTGGTGCAGATAATGATACTATCAAAGGAAATGCTGGAAGTGATAAAATTTATGGAGAAGATGGAGATGATACCCTAAGTGGTGGAAGTGGAGATGATACACTCGATGGAGGAGCTGGAAATAATACTCTTGATTATACCTCATCTGAAAATGGAATAAAAGCAAATATATCAACAGCAACTGTAACAGGAGAGGGAACAGATACTATAAGTTATATACAAAATATTTTTGGTTCATCTCAAATAGATACTATCATAGGTGATGATAATGTAAATATCCTAAAAGGTGGAGGTGATGATGATACTCTAAGGGGTGCAGGTGGAGCTGATACTTTGATGGGAGAAGATGGGGATGATTTTTTACAAGGTGGTTTAAGTGGTGATAAGTTATATGGTGGTGATGACTCGAGTGATAGTGGAAGTGATTGGGCTGATTATTCTCACTTAAGTGGTATAGCTATAGATGCTGATCTTTCACGAAGTTCTAACCAAATTCAAAAACTAGGTGATAGTAGTAAAGCAGATACAACTTATGATATAGAAAATTTAAGAGGAACATCAGAGGCTGATAAATTAAAAGGTGATGAAGATCAAAATATAGTAAATATAATAGAGGGTGGTGATGGAAATGATACCCTATATAGTTCAGCGGGAGTTGATAGTTTTGATGGAGGAGTAGGAGTTGATACTCTTGATTTTACATCTGCATCAAATAGTATAAATGTAGATCTTGGACTTAAAAAAGCTAGTGATGATGGTTATCAAAATGGGGGAAATAAAGTTGAGGATAGTATAGAAAATATAGAAGTTATAATAGGTTCTACAAAAAATGATGAGTTATATGGAGATTCTTTGGATAATACACTTGTTGGAGCTAATGGGGCAGATACTATAGATGGTAGAGAGGGAAGTGATTATCTACAAGGTGGTAGTGGAAGTGATACTATAAATGGAGGAACAGGAGCAGATACTATAGAGGGTGGAGATGATGTTGATACTTTATATGGAGATGATGGAAATGATACTATCTATGGTAATGATGGAAATGACTTTATAAAAAGTGGTAAAGGTGATGATACTATATATGGAGGAAGTGGAGTTGATATATTAAATTATGTAGAAAGAGAATCAGCAATAACTGTAAACTTATCAGATGGTGGAACAAATTTTGGAGAGATACAAACAGATAACGGAAAAGATATTTTAAAAGATCACTTAGAAATCATAAAGGCAACAAATTATTCAGACAAGATATTTGGATTTAATGGAAGTGATGATGGAAGTGGAAACTTTGATGATATATTTTATGCAGGAGGAGCTAGTGATACTATATATGGTGGTATAGGAGCTGATACTATATATGGGGATAGTGGAAATGATACTATTAGAGGACAAGCAGGAAATGATACTATTGATGGTGGGGATGGAACAGCTGATGTTATAGATTTTAGTGAAATATCAACTGGAAATGGTGTAAATGTAGATTTATCAAATAATACAATAACTACTGATGGATATGGTGGAAGTGATGTTATATCAAATGTAGAGTATATAACTGGTTCACAAGTTGATGATACTTTAAAAGGAGATAATAATACAAATTCTATTTATGGTAATACTGGTAAAGATACTATTATAGCTACTGCTGGAGGAGATGAATTAAATGGAGGAGATGGTGAGGATACAGTAACATTTGCTGATATTACAAATGCTGTTGATGTAAGACTTTACAATAGTGCTGCAACAGGAGATGATATAGGTACTACAACTTTAACAAATATAGAAAATATCATAGGAACCAATAATGCAGACCAAATATATGGGAGTAGCACAGCAAATACTTTAGATGGTAGTGGGGGAGATGATTATATATCAGGTTTATCAGGCGATGATTATTTAAAAGGTGGTGCAGGTAATGATGAGTTAGAAGGTGGAGATGGAGTTGATAAGTATGATGGTGGAGATGGAGTTCATGATTTACTTAGCTTTTACTGGTCAAATAATAGTAGTGTTTTTGTAGATCTTAAAAACTCTACTATTACTGATGACTATGGAAACAATGAAACTGTTATTACTGGTATAGAAGATATAAAAGGTACAAAAGATTATGCAGATACTTTAAAGGGAGATGATAATATAAATACCATTTGGGGAGATGGTGGAGATGATACTATATATGGAAATGGTGGAGCTGATAGCTTAGATGGAAGTACAGGATCTGATACGATATATGGAGATGATGGAAATGATACTCTTAGTGGAGGTGATAGTAATGATACTTTATTTGGTGGAAAAGGAGTTGATATATATGATGGTGGAGGAGATGAAGATTATATAAGTTTTAGTGATGTAGATACTACCACAGGAGTTATAGTTGATTTAGGTGCAGATAATAGTAGTGGTAATGAAAAAGTAAAAAATGATGGATATGGAAATAGTGAAACAGATATATCAAATATAGAAAATATACTAGGATCAAATAATGCAGATACCCTAAAAGGTGATGATAATGAAAACAGTATAAAAGCTGGAAGTGGAGATGATACTATAACTATATCACTAGGTAGTGATTTTATAGATGGTGAAAGTGGTACAAATACATTAGATTTAAGTTCTGCAACAACATCCACAAGACTAGAAAACTCAAAACTTACAATAGGAGGTTCTGCTACTAATTATAGTAATATTGCAAATTTTCAAAATATAAATGGCTCTGATTATGCAGATAGTATATATACACATGACCAAGGTAATGAGGTAAATACTATCTGGGGAAATGGTGGAAATGATGCTATATTTGGATTTGGAGGAAATGATACTCTTTATGGTGGAGCTGATAATGATAATTTATATGGATATAGTGGAGATGACTACTTAGATGGTGGTGCTGGAAATGATTGGGTTAGTTATTATTCGGGGTCATCTCATGCAGTTGAGGTTAGTTTAGCAAGTGGAAAAGCCACAGATGATGGAAATGGCAATACCGATACACTTGTAAGTATAGAAAATATATATGGAAGTACCTATAATGATACTATAACTGGAGATGGAAATAATAACTATCTTTATGGTCATGATGGAAATGATACAATATATGGTGGAGATGGTAATGATAATATAGAGGGACAAAACAATCAAGATAAACTTTATGGAGAAGCTGGAAATGATATTATTAATGGTGGAGGAGATATAGATACTATAGATGGTGGTAGTGGAAATGATACCATAGATGGTGGAGATGGTGATGATACTTTAACTGGTGGAGATGGTGATGATAGTTTGCTAGGTGGTGCAAATGATGATTATTTTTATGCTGGAAAAGGTATAGATTATTATGATGGTTCTGGTAGTGGTGGAAGTGAAAATGTAGAATCAGATACTATTGATTATGGTACAACAGATAATGGCATAAATGTTGATTTAAGTAATGAAAATTCTTCTAATGATGGATTTGGCAATAGTGAAACAGTAAAAAATATAGAAAATGTTTTTGGAAGTCAAAATGATGATATTATAATCGGTAGTGATGTTGTAAATACTATAAAAGGTGGTTTAGGAAATGACACTATAACAGGTGGAAAAGGTGATGATGCACTCTATGGAGAAGGTGGGAATGATACAGTTGACTATCATGCAAGAACTGATAGTGGAATAAGTGCAGATTTAGTACAAAACTCAGTTGTAATAGGAGATGAAACTGATATTGTTAGTGGGTTTGAAAATGTTGTAGGAACAAATCAAAGTGATTTTATTAAAGGTGATGATGGTGTAAATATCTTAACAGGAAATGATGGTATTGATAGTATCTTAGGAGGAAAAGGTGATGATACAATCACTGGAGATAGTGGAAATGATACTATAGATGGTGGTTTAGGAGATGATAGTTTAAGTGGTGGAGCTGATAATGATACGATAGAGTATCTATCTGCAACTAGTGGTGTTAGTATCGATTTAGGTACAACTACTGCTCAAAATACAGGGGGTAGTGGAACTGATACTATTAGTGGATTTGAAAACTTAACTGGATCTACTTATGAAGATATACTAAAAGGTGAATCAAATGCAAATACTATAAAAGGAGATAGTGGAAATGATACTATCTATGGATATGGTGGAGATGACAGCCTTTTGGGTGGTGATGGAAGTGATTCTCTTTTGGGTGGTGATAACAATGACTACCTAGAAGGTGGTGCAAATAATGACTACTTTTTAGGTGGAAGTGGTGATGATAGTATGGTTGGAGGAGATGGAAGTGATACAGTTGATTATAGTGACCAGTCAACATCACTAAACCTAACTCTTGATGGGAACAATGAAGTAACAGTCAATATAGATGGAACTGATAAATTAAAATCAATAGAAAATATACTAGGAACTTCAACAGATGATAGTTTAACTGGTGATACAAACTCTAATACATTAGTCGGAAATGCTGGTAATGATACATTAACAGGTGGAGATGGCAATGACAATCTAAGTGGTGGTGCTGATAGTGATACTTTAATAGGTGGTGCTGGTGATGATGTTATAGATGGAGGAAGTGGTAGTGATGATTGGGTTGATTATAGTAGTGCTAGTAGTGTAAATATTTCTTTAAAAGAAGGAACTGCTACGGGAGAAGGTAGTGATAGTATATCTAATATTGAACATGTTATTGGAAGTGGTGGAGATGATATAATAGAAGGAAATAGTTTATCAAATACCCTAAAAGGTGAGGGTGGAACAGATACAGTTTCATTTATAAATTCTGAAAATGCCATAACAATAAATATGAATGATCAGAGTGCATCAGGAGATGGAAATGATAAAATCATAGATTTTGAAAAAGCGATTGGTTCAAATAATAATGATACTTTTGTTGGTGGAGTTAGTGGTTTTGAACTAGATGGAGCCGGTGGAGATGACAGGGGTGATTATAGTAGTGAAGATGCTTTAACTCTAACACTCAATAGTGGTAGTGATAGTATAACTGATGGCTCAAATACTGATATCTTAAAAAATATAGAAAGTTTTACTTTAAGCAGTAATGATGATACAATAAATATTTCATCAAATAGTGCTTTTAGTGAAGTATCAACCCTAGATGCTGGTGGAGGAAATGATACTATTCATTTTACAAGTAGTACTGATGATGAAATACTTGTCTTAAATCAAAATACAACAAATGTAGAAAGTATAGTTCTTGATGGTAGTGCAAATACTGGAGTGGATGTAAGTGCGATATCTTCATCTTTAGATATTACAGGAAATAGTGGTGATAATACTATAAAAATAGCTTCTGATATGGGAGTTATAGATGCAAGTGGAGGAAATGATACTCTTGAAATTTTAGCTGATATGGATCTTAGTAATACTACTCTAACAAGTATAGAGGCTATAAAAACTAATAAAACTGTAACTATGGCTAATGCTCAACTAAACAATCAAACGATAAATTTTTCTGGTAGTGGAAAAGTAACTTTTGATGCAGGAAGTAGTGGAAATAATAACTATGCAAATATAACTTCTACTTTGGTAGGTGGACTTATAATGGTCGTAGCTTCTAGTTTAACACTAGATTCAAGTGATGATTTAGGAGGAATAAATGGTATAAATATTACAGGTGGTACTCTAACACTTGATGCAAATAAAATTACAGGTAAAACTTTAACTATTGATGATAGTAGTTCACTTGTTGTAAATGCTTTTAATGCACAAGATTTATCAAATATAACTTTAAAAGGAAGTGGAAATGTTACTATAAACTTGAGTGATGGTGATGCAACTATAGATGCAAGTAGTATAGATGTGAGTGGATTTAGTGGTGATGTGACTATAAATGATGGGAGTGGAAATGATACTATAACAACAACAAATGCAGTAGATAATATCAACATAGATGGAGGAAGTGATGCAGTAGTTAGTAATGGTGGAAATGATGTTATTACTATAGATACATTGCCTAGTTCCATAGATGGAGGAAATGATAGTGATAAATTAGTTATTAATGGAAATTTAGATTTAAGTGGTATAACAATCTCAAATATAGAGAGTATAACTGTAAATAGTGGTTATGTAGCTACATTTACTGATGCTCAAACAAATGGTAAAACTATAGATGGTGATGGAAGTATAGTTGTAAAAGTTTCAAATGATAATGTAGATCTTTCAAATATAAATACAACGGGAGGTGCTAATAAAGCTATTTTTAATAGTGATATAGATATGACAAGTGGAAATGTCTCAACAATGGATTCTTTAGAGATAGATAGTGGAACACTAACTATCACAGAGGGAGTTTTAAATAGTACAACATCTAGTGGAGCAGGAAATATAACAGTACAAATCAATAGTGATTCAAATCAAGATTATAGCATACTTAGTGGTATAACTGGAACTGCTAAGTTAGAGTTTAGAGAAAATTCTAATTTTACAGGAACTTTTGATGATATAGATGAAATAGAAGTATTTAGTGGCAAAAGACTTACTGTTAGTGATGATATATCAAATTCTCATGATATAACAGGAGGTGGAAGTACAACAGTTGTTATAGATAGTGATTCTAGTGATGATTTTTCAAATATCCAAACAACAGGAACAAATATAGCTAAATTTACAGCAAACAATACTTTTAGTGGTAGTTTAGATAAATTTTCCTCAGTAGATGTTGCATCAGGAGAGTTAATAATAGCTGATACTATTGTGAATGGCAAGAGTGTTAGTGGTGATGGAAAAATAAAAGTTACTATAAACTCTGATTCTAGTATAGATTTATCAAGTATAACTGTTGGTGCAAGTGATGAGAGTGTAGAGTTTACAGGAGATTCTACTTTTAGTGGAGATTTTAGTAATACAGGCAATATACTTGTAGATAATTCAGTTACGATGCAAACAACAGCTTCTATCATAGATGGATGCCATGTTACAAACAGTGGAACTGTAAAAATTACTTCACTAGAATCTTCAACTGATTTATCAAATATATCAGGAGGAACAATCCAAGCTTTTAGTGATAGTGATCTTAGTTTTACTGGAGATTTGGGTTCATCTACACTTACTATTAGTTCAAATACCTTTACAGTATCAGATGATATATTAGGAAATAGAAATGTTGATGGTGATGGAAGTATTGTTGTAGAAATTGATAGTAACTCAAATGTTGATTTTTCAAATATAGCTTTAACAAATACATCAAATGAAACTATAAAATTTACAGGAGATTCTACTTTTAGTGGAGATTTTGGAGATTCAAATATTTCTATTGACAATGGAGTAAATGTTGATGTTGATGCAAGTATAGTTTCAGGGATAAATGTAACAAATAATGGAACTATCAATGTTACAAATCTTGATAGTGTTACTGATATGGATTTTTCAACTATAAGTGGAGGTGTTATAAATACTGACTGGAGTGGAACGGATACTTACACAGGAAATCTAACAAATGTAAATACATTGACCATTTCAAGTGGAACGATGACGGTTGATGATAGCATACTCGGAACTATAAATGTAGATGGTAGTGGAAACTTAACATTAAATGCAAATGACTCATCTATGGATTTAAGCAATGTAAGTAGTTCTTTAGGTACAGTAACTATAAATGATAGCAGTTCAGATGTAAACATAACAGGAAGTGCAGGTGATGACACTCTAAATCTTGATAGCGGAGATGACACCGTAAATCTAGGAGCTGGAGATGATACAGTAAATGTATCTATATCAAATCTTGATACAAATGATGATATAGATGGAGGGGATAATAGTGATACATTAAATATCACAGATAGTGGAACTATTGACTCAGCAAACTTGATAGATGTGTCAAATATAGAGACTTTAAAGTTATCTTCTGGAGATGATACTATAACTTTTGATGATAAAACAGAATTTGATAACTTTAGAGATGAGTTTAGTACTGATATCATTGATCAAGGTGGAAATGATACCTTGAAATTTGGCTCAACTGCTATTAGTGGGGATTTGGATATGTCAAAACTTAGTGAATTTGAAAACCTTGAACTCTCATCTGCAGATGACAACATAACTTTAAGTGGAGATGAACCATCAAACATAAATGGACTTGGTGGAGATGATAGCTTTACTCTTGATTTTAGTAAAGTTGGTAATTTCACTACTGATGGTGGAAGTGGTAGTGATACAGTTTCCATAACTGGAAATACAGGTTCAAATATCGCATCAGACACAGCATTAGGATTTAACTCAAATCTAAACAATGTAGAAACAATCGACTTCACAAATCTAACTCTAAATGTTGGAAGTGATACAAGTGATGGAGGAAGTAATGCAGAATACACTATAGATGGAGAGTGGGTTCATGATTTAACAGATAGTAATGATAGTTTGACAATAAACATAGATAGTGATGATGCAAGTAAGTTAGAGTTTACAGATAAAAATGGAACAAAATATGGAGGTGATGATAGCGATACAACTGCCATAGTAAATGGAGATTATACACTTCATGATAGTACAAATGATATTGATGTAACTCTTCATGTAGCAGGATTGTAATATAATAGGAACGATATTTGCTATCTTATCACCGTACCAAGTAAATAACTTGAGGAGGAGATTTTGTCAAAGGTAGTAAATATCGAAAATGAACTCTTTAAAAAAGCTGTTTATCTTTACAACAAAAGAGAGTATAAAGAGGCTTTAAAATACTTTTCTCATCTAATGAGAAAATATAAAAAAGTAGAGTATAAATTAGCTTTAGCAAATAGTCTAAGAAATCTAAAAAGATATAAAGAAGCTTTGATTGTTTATAAACAAGCTATTTTACAAACTCCAAATAATTGTGAAATTTACTACAATGTAGGTATAACTTTTGAAGAGATACAAAGACTTAAAGAAGCTGTATCTGCCTATAAAGATTGTTTACTGAAAAATCCAAAACATTTAAAAGCATTAAATAACCTTGGTGGAGTATTTTATAAACTTCAACAATACAATAAAGCTATTTTGATTTTCCAAGAAGCTTTAAAGTTAAAAACTGACTATTTTGAACTTTACTCAAACATAGGTTCTTGTTACTCAAAGCTAAAAATGTATGAAAAGGCTGAAAAATTTCATAAAATTTCAATAAAAAATTCTCCAAAAAGCTCAGGAGCTTATACAAATCTTGGAAATGTTTATAACAATATTTATAAATACAAAGATGCTATTATTTTACATAAAAAATCTATAAAATTAGATCCATTTGGGGCAAATTCTTATGCAAATTTAGCAAATTCACTTAAACATATTGGAAGATTTGGTGAAGCAATAAAATGCTATAAAAAAGCGATAGAACTCGATGCAAATTTTGTAAATGCTCATTTTGACTTAGCTACTACATATTTGATGTTAGGTGATTTTAAAAATGGTTTTAGAGAGTATGAGTGGAGATTTATAAAGCCACAGATGAAAAGCCATATATCAAAATATAAAGATATTTTTAAGACACCAAAAGTACGAAAAGGTTTAAATTTAAAAAATAAAAAGGTTCTTATTCATACTGAACAAGGATTTGGTGATAGTATCCAATTTGCTAGATTTGTAGAGAGTTTCACAGAAAGATTTGGTTCACAAGTGATACTTCAATGCAGAGATGAGTTAAAAACCCTTTTTGAAAATTCGCTAAAAAATGTGGATATTTTTTATGCAAGAGAGAGTGAAAAAACTCCTAAGTTTGACTACCAAATATCTATGCTTTCACTTCCATATCTATATGAAGTCAATACTTTAGAAGATATACCATACAAAACAAAACCATATCTTTTTGCAAAAAAAGAGACTCTGATGCAAATAAAAAAAGATAAAGATAAAGTATATATAGGGATTTGCTGGGGAGCTAGTAATACTGGAGAGAGTTATGATGGAAAAGTATTTAAGTTAAACTATTTTAAGCCGATAATACTTAATGATAAGTTTGTTATTTACTCTTTACAAGTTGGAGAGGATTCTAAACAAATATGTGAGTATGGGTTTGAAGAAAAAATAATAGATATGACAGATAAGTTGAGTGATTTTTCAAAAACAGCATCTTTGATAGAACAGTTAGACTTGGTGATTTCTAGTGATACTTCAGTAGCTCACCTAAGTGGTGCTTTAGGAAAAGAGACTTGGGTACCGTTGCAAAAAGTACCAGATTGGAGATATAGATATAAAGATAGAGTTTCTTATCTATATCCAAATATGAAGTTATTTCGTCAAAAAAGCTTTCAAAAATGGGATAGTGTTTTTGACTCTATCGTAGATAAACTAAGTTTTAAATACAAAACAAAGATAGATAAAGGTTAGATATGACACAAGAAGCAACACAAGAGCAAGATGCACTTCAAAAGTTAAAAACAAATCCTTTGTTAGAATCTTACCAAACAATACTAGAGTTTTTTTATGGAAAGGTAGAATTATCTACTTTAGAAAAGATGGCTTTTAAAAGTTTAGATTTATTTGATGAAGATGAGGTAAAAGAGATAAGCAAAAGATTATCTTTAAAGACAAATATCCAAACTATTGATCCTAAAAAACTTCAAAATCATCATTTCCCTTGTATTGCAATAGATGAAAATTTACATGCTATTGTTTTGTTTGAAAAAAAAGGAGAGATTTTTGAGATAAGTCAAGGTTACTACTCTAAAAGACAAAAAGCATCTCTAAAGGCAGTAAAAAGGTTTAACAAAATTATAACTTTTGAAAAAAATAAAGAGATAAATAAAACTCTGAAAGTAAAAGATAAAAATAGTAAATCATGGTTTTATAAAGTAGTTTTTAAAGAGTATAAAAGTTTTTTAGAAGTTGGATTTATAAGTATTTTTATAAATCTCTTTGGACTGGCATTCCCTTTGTATTCAAGAATAGTTTATAACTCCATAGTACCAAATTTTGCTATTGATTCACTATATGTTTTGACTTTTGGTGTAGCGATAGTTTTAGTTTTTGATACGATTTTAAAAGCATATAGAGTTAGTATTTTAGAAAAAGCTTCTATAAGGATATCTCATCATTTGGAAGAAGAACTTTTTAGAAAAATTTTAACTGTACATAAAGAGTATGATAGATATATGGTAGGAACAAAAGTAAATCTTTTTCGTGAACTATCAGCTGTAAAAGATTTTTTTGCAAACAAAATTCCTCAGTTGATGGATTTACCATTTTTCTTTTTAGCAATCTCAGTTATATTTATCATAAATCATAATATGGCAATAGTTCCAGTTGTAGGAGCTACTTTAGCACTTGGATTTAACTTTATTATGCAGTATCCCATCGCAAAACTACATAAAAAAAGTTTTGAAGAAACTCAATCAAGACAAGGATATTTGGTAGAACAAATACAAGGAGATGAAGCTATAAGATTGGCAAATGCACTTCCACAAAGACTTTTTAAATGGACAAGAGTATTAAACTATTATCATAATATACAAAAAAATATGGCTATGTTAAATGGCATAAGTGCTTTTATATCCCAAAATCTAGTTCAAGCTATATCAATAGCAACTATAATAGCTGGAATTTTTTGTATTCATAATGGAACTTTAAGTGTTGGTGGACTTATAGCTATAACTATGTTATCAGGTAGGGCTATGGTCCCAGTGATGCAATTTTCAAATCTTATACTAAGATATAAACAAATAAAAGAATCTTTAGAAAGTTTGAGTAAATACTGGAATCTTCCAACTGAAGAGGAAAAACACATAGAGGTAGGTGTAGGTAAAGCAAAGGGAAGAATAGAGTTTGAAAATGTATCTTTTGTACATCCAAATAAAAAAGCAAAAACCATAGATAATATCTCTTTTTTGATAAATCCAGGTGAAAGAGTAGGTATAGTAGGGCAAACTGGTGCAGGAAAGACTACTATACAAAAACTCTTAACAGGTATTTATCATCCAAGTGAAGGAAGAGTATATCTTGATAATCAAGATATATCTTTACTTCATCCAGTAGAATTAAGAACCAATATATCTTTGATGCCACAAGAACCATATCTTTTTAGTGGTACTTTAAAAGAAAATATAGAGTTATCTCATGTTATATCAAAACAAGAGATGACACAACTTTTAGAAAAAACAGGTTTGATGGATTTAGTAAAAAGAAGTAGTGATTCTCATTCACTTGATGTAGGTGAAAGAGGAGAAAATCTATCTGTTGGACAAAGGCATTTAGTAGGATTAGCAAGGGCTTTGTTAAACAAATCACCTATTTTGATACTTGATGAGCCAACCACAGGACTTGATGTTGGACTAGAAAAAAGGTTGGTTGAGCATTTAAACAGTTCTATTGATAAAAAAACTTTGATAGTTATAACACATAGATTTGCTGCCCTTGAATTAGTAGATAGAGTTATTTTGATAGACAAAGGAAAAATTATAGCAGATGGTAAAAAAGAAGATGTATTAAAACTTCTTAGTAGTAAAAGGTAAAAAAGTATGAAAAAAACTGTATATCTTATCATAGCTATGGTAACTACTTTTTTGGTATGGGCATACTATGCTAAAATAGATGAAGTTGTTAGAGGAAATGGAAAAGTTATTCCATCATCTCAGACAAAAATTATACAACATTTAGAAGGTGGTATAATAGATAAGATATATGTAAAAGAGGGTGAAAAGGTTAAAAAAGGATCTCCTATATATAGACTAAAAAATGCTTTTTCACAATCTGATCTCAAAGTAAAAGAGATAGATTTGTTTTCTTACAAAATCAAAAAAAGACGATTAGAAGCACAAATAAACTTTGAAAAAGAGTTGAAGTTTTCACCAAAACTGATGACTAAAAGAATAGTAAAAGATCAAATAGAAATTTTTAACAATGAAATGAAACAATATAAAGAGAAAAAGACTATATTAGAAAATAAACTCTATCAAAATAAGTTAGAAAAAAGAAAAAAAGAACAAAAATTAGTAAATTTACAATCAGAACTTAAAATAGCAAATGAAAAACTAAATATAATAAATAAACTTAGAAGAAATGGAGCTGCTTCAAAACAACAATATTTATCTGAACTTGCAAAAAAACAAAACTTATATACTCAAGTAGCTGATTCAAAATCATCTATTGGAATACTAAAACAAAAGATTTTAGAAGCTAATACAAAAGTAAATACAAATAAAAGTGAAGTAAAATCAAAATGGTTAAAAGAGTTAGATGATGTAAATCTAAAAATCCAAAAGTTAGAACAAAAAAGTGAAGCAGATGAAGATAGAGAGAAAAGAAAAGTAGTACTTTCTCCCGTTGATGGTATAGTTAAAAAACTTTACTTCCATACTATGGGAGGAATAATAAAAGCAGGAGATAGATTAGCAGAGATAACTCCTATCGATGATTCACTTGTCATAGAAGCAAAAATAAATACAAAAGATATAGCAAAAGTATGGGTAAATCAAAATGTTTCTATATCAATAACTGCCTATAACTATGCAAAATACGGTATGATAAAAGGTAAAGTTATATCTCTAAGTCCCGATAGTTTTACAAGTAGAGATAATAAAATGTACTATTTAGTAAAAGTAAAAGCAAATCACTATGAGTTTGCTCCAAATAAGCTTATAGTTCCTGGAATGGTAGCAAATATAAATATTTTAACTGGCAAAAGAACTATTATGGAGTATTTATTGCAACCGTTTATAAATGTAACTAAGCATGCTTTTACAGAAAAATAATATAATCTTTATAAAAAAATAACAGGAGATATAATAATGTCTTATAGTAAAGAAGAATTGGAACAAATGATAGAAAACCCAGAGATTTCATCTGAGGTTTTACAAACTTTGTTAGAAGCTAGAAAAGCTGGAGATATAGAGTTTATATTGATGGATATAAGAGAGGTTTATGAGTACAATGATGCATCTATTGTAGGAACTGATCTACTTGTTCCAACTTCAGTTATTGGAAATCATATAAATAAATTTGAAGAGTTAAAAGATGAAAAAGTTGTGCTTTATTGTAGAACTGGAAATAGAACAGGTCAAGTGATGTATGCGCTAAATAATATGGGATATAAAAATATATCTCATCTCTCCCATGGAATACTTTCATATTTCGGAGAAAAAATTTCTAATGCTCCTATTCCAAATGAATTGTAAATAAATTATTTGCTAGAATAGAATCCTCTTTTATACCAACAAGGAGTCTATATGAGTGAAGAGGATATGAAAAAGTACCCCATAAACTATGATAAGTTAACTGATATTGGAGTTGAACTTGTAAGTGAGTTAGGCTCTATATCTATGAGTGTAAAAGACTTTATGAAACTAAAGAAAGGTTCAGTTATAAATCTTGAAAAACCAGCTGGTGAAAGTATAGAACTATATATAAATAAAAAGATAGTTGGGAAAGGTGAAGTTATAGTTTTTGAAGAAAATCTAGCAGTTAGAATAAATGAAATACTAGATTCAGATACACTTATACAATACTTCAAAAAAGAAGAGTTGTGGTAGATATGGAGTACTCTTTTGCATATATAAAAATGCTTCTTGCTTTAGGTGCGATAGTTGCTTTTTTGTTTTGGCTAAAAAGTTATTTAATCAAAAAAAATTTTATAGATATTAAAAAAAATGAAGATATAAAAATCATAGCACAAAAACCACTTGATAGTAAAAATAGAGTGACAATCATAAAATATAAAAATAAAGAGTACTTACTACTTGTTGGAGAGAGTGGTTACTTGATAGATAAATTTGATACATTTGATAAAGTTTTAAAGGAAAATAAAAGTTGAAAACATTAACAATCATAGATACATTTGGATTTTTTTTTAGGCAATATTATGCTCTTCCATATCTTAAAAGTAAAGATGGATTTCCAACAGGACTTTTGACTGGTTTTATAAATTTTATAGCTTCAATAAATAAAGAACATCCTACCGATTATCTTCTTTTTGCACTTGATTCTAAAGAAAAAACAAAAAGAAAAGAGCTTGATGAAAATTATAAAGCAAATAGACAAGCCCCACCAGATGATTTGCTCACTCAACTACCAGTTGCGATAGAGTGGATAAAAAAGATGGGATTTAAGGCGATAGAAGTAGGTGGATATGAAGCTGATGATATTATAGCAACAGTAGCCAATGATGCAAAGGAAAAAGGGATAAAAGTTCAAGTTGTTTCAAGTGATAAAGATCTTTATCAACTTATAGATGATGATAAAGTTTTAGTATATGATCCTATGAAAAAAAAGAAGATAAATGAAGAAGAGTGTATTAAAAAATTTGGTGTAAAACCATCTCAGATAGTGGATTATTTGGCAATAGTAGGAGATAGTGCTGATAATATTCCTGGAGTTAAAGGGGTTGGGGATAAGGGAGCAAAAAAACTTTTAAGTGAGTTTGGAAGCTTAAAAAACATATATGAAAATATTGAAAATGTATCAAATCCAAGAACAAAAAAACTTCTTATTGCATCTAAAGAAAATGCTTTTTTAAGTTATCAGTTAGCTTCACTTCATTATGATGTGTTAAAAGATATTGATTATGAAGAGTACAAATTTCCACTATCAAATCCAATACTTAGTATAGAAGATGAGTTAAAAAAGTATGATATGAAAACTTTGTTATCTCGTGCTAGTAAAACTTATGAAAAAGAGCAAAACAACAAAGTTAAAAACAAATCTAAGTTTATACCTATACTTCTTAATACAAAAGAAAAATTATTTGAAGTGATTGATTCTATTTCAAAAGATGCAATAGTTGCATTTGATACTGAAACAACTTCCTTAAACTCAAGACTTGCTAAAATAGTAGGTTTTTCTTTTTGTTTTGATGATAATTATGCTTATTATGTACCGATAAATCACTTTTATTTGGGAGTAGGTGATCAAGTATCATTTGAAAATGCTAAAGAAGCGATAAAAAAGCTATTGGAGTTTAATATCGTAGGACAAAATCTAAAGTATGACTTAAATATTTTATATCATAATTTTGGATTTGAAGAGTATCAGCCCTTTGGCGATACGATGATACTAGCTTGGCTAATGGAAAGTTCAAAAACAGTAGGACTTGATAACTTAGCAAAAAGATTTTTTGATTATGATATGGTTAAGTTCAAAGATGTTGTAAAAAAAGGTGAAGATTTTAGTTCAGTGGAACTTGAAGCTGCCTCACTCTATGCAAGTGAAGATGCTTGGATGACTTATAAACTATACTTTTTGCTTACTGATAAACTGGATGAAGAGTTAAAAAAAGAGGCAAAAGAGGTAGAGTTTCCTTTTATAAATACTCTTATTTCTATGGAAAATGAAGGTATAAAGATTGATTGTGAATTTTTGGAAACACTTTTACAAAAAGCAAACAAAACAATAGAAGAACTTACAAAAAATATATATTATTTAACTGATAGTGAATTTAACATAAATTCTACAAAACAATTAGGAGAAGTCCTTTTTGAAAAACTTTCTTTAAAGAAAGGTAAAAAAACAAAGAGTGGATACTCTACTGATGAAAAAGTTTTAAACTCACTTTTAGGAGAACATCCAGTCATTGAAGCTATTTTAGAATATCGTGAAAATTATAAACTAAGATCAACTTATATAGAACCACTTTTAAAACTAGCAAAGATGGATAAACAAAATCGTATCTATACCTCTTTTTTACAAACAGGGACTGCAACAGGAAGACTTAGTAGTAAAAATCCGAACTTGCAAAACATACCAGTTAGAACAAAACTGGGAAGAGAAATAAGAGATGCTTTTGTGGCAAAGAAAGGGTATAAACTTATAAGTCTTGATTATTCACAGATAGAGTTAAGATTATTAGCACATTTTAGTAAAGATAAAGCTTTAGTTGAGGCTTTTAAAGAAGATAAAGATATACATCTTGAAACTGCTATAAAGATTTTTGGAGAGGTCGATGCAAAAGATAAAAGGAGTATTGCAAAGAGTATAAATTTTGGACTTTTGTATGGTATGGGAAGTAGAAAACTAGCTGATACGATAGGAGTTAGTACAAAAGAAGCTAAAGAGTATATCGAGAGTTATTTTGCATCATTTCCTACTGTAAAAAGTTATCTTGAGAGCATAGTAGAGAAAAGTAAAGAAAAAGGTTATGTGGAAACACTACTAAAAAGAAGAAGATACTTTGATTATAAAAGTGCAAACTCTTTTTTGAAAGCTTCATTTGAGAGAGAAGCAGTAAATACTATATTTCAAGGAAGTGCAGCTGATCTTATAAAGTTAGCTATGAATAAGTTTTATCAAGAGTTAAAAAATAGTGAAAATAAAATGCTTTTACAAATACATGATGAGTTGATATTTGAAGTAAAAAATGATGAAGTGGAAACTTTTTCAAAATATGCAAAAAACTTGATGCAAACTTGTTATGAACTTGATATACCTTTAAAATGTAGTGTAAGTATAGGGAATAATTGGGGTGAGTTAAAGTAAATGTTTATTAAGTACTTGATTGTTACTTTTTTTATTGTTACTTCACTATTTGCAAAAGAACCCATAAAAAATGTTGTTTTTATAGGAAATAAATCCCTGAGTAAAAGTTTTATTGAAGAAAATCTAAACTTAGTAGTGGAAAAAGCATGGTTTGAATTTTACAAAGATGCAAAGCCAAAGATAAATAAAAAAATTATACAACCTTTAAAAGATAGTTTGATAAATCTATATAAAAGTGAAGGTTTTTATAAAGTATCTATAAGAGTTAAACAAGATAAAAAAAATATAAAATTTTTAATAAAAGAAAATAAACCTTTAGTAGTTACTAATATTGTTTTAAAATGTGATAACGATATACAAAAGCTAATTACTTTTAAAAAGGGTGATAGATTTATAGTTAAAAAATTTATTGGTATAAGAAAAAGTATAAAGAAAAAACTTTTAAATGATGGATATTGTAATGCAAATAGAGTTACAAAAGCTTATATTGACTTGAAAAAGTATAGTTGTAACCTTGTGTATGATATCAAAAAAAATAAAAAGTGTATATTTGGAAACATAGAGGTAAATACACAAAAAGACATACCTAAAAAAGTTATTTTATCAAGATTGTATTTTAAAAAAGGTGATAAATATAGTTCTAAAAAGATAGTAAAAAGTTATGAAACTATTTTGGGATTAAATACTTTTGATACTATCAATATTAATCAAAAAAATTTTGGGAATAGGATTGATATAAAGATTGCAACTACAAAAAAACAAGCTCTTATTAAACGGACCATAGGTGTTGGTTATGAAACAAAGTATGGACCAAGGATTATTTTTGGTTGGGAACAGAGAGATTTTTATGGAGGAGCAAAAAAACTTGGATTTGATATGAAGTTTTCTAAAAATGAACAATATTTTAAAAATACATTTTTTTTTCCAGCCTTTGTAAAAGAACCTTTTTTTAAAAGATATATTGATTTGAAAAATGACTTGCTTCTTTCAAAAATATCTTATGATAAGTTTGATGAAAAAAAATTGGCTGATAGGGTACATTTTTTGAAAGATATTGATATTATTTCCATAGATGCAGGTGTGAATTTTGAAAGAATAAATATAACAAAATATGATAGCACTGCATGTAATATAAGAGGAGGTAATTTTATCCTTTTATCTCCTTATATAAAAGCTATTATTGATAACAGAGATTCTAAAATAGATCCTAAAAATGGTATTTATATTTCAGGATATTTTGAAAGTGGGTTAACTTATCTAGCTTCATCTACATCATATTCAAAACTATTTTTAGAGGGTAGAGCTATAAAAACTATTTATGATTTTACAATAGCTGGAAAAGCAAAAGTTGGTTTGATAAAAGAGTTTAAAAAGCATCTCCCTGAATCAAAACTATTTTTTGCAGGAGGAGCTTTTAGTAATCGTGCCTATGCTTACAATAGGTTAGGGGCATTTGATAGTGGTTGTGATGATATGGGTGCAAAAACCATAGTTGATAACTCTTTAGAGATAACTCATCCTATATGGAAAAAAATTTCAGGAAGTATCTTTTGGGATGCAACTATGCTTAGTATAAAAGAAAATGAGTTTAACCTTGATTTTATCCATAGTTATGGAATAGGACTTATATATAACAGTGAAATAGGTCCTTTAAAGCTTGAATATGGTGTCAATGCAAAAGATAGTTCTATTTATGCTATACATTTTCAAATAGGACAATCTTTTTGAAAAGAAAAACTATAAATCTTTTTCATTTCATAGAATTTATCATCATATCTTTAGTGATAGTTATATTTTTATTGGCAAATCCTAGAACATTATCATTTTTAGCAAATAAAGTAACTCAAAGTACAGGTTTAACATATAAAGATATTTCAGGAAATGTTTTAACAAATATACATATCAAAGATTTGAGTTTTAAAGATAAACAAATAGCTAAAGATGCTGATATAAATTTTAATCTTTTTAAATTATTGGGTGGGAAAATAGAGGTAGATTTGTTAAAAATAAAGAAAATAAATATAAAAAATTCTATTTTTTTTATTAAAAGTATAGATAAAAATAGTAGTTCTTCAACTAATACAGATTTTAACTTAGGTGTATCACTTCACAATGTTTACTTAGATTTTTTACCATATAAAAAAGGAAAATATAATATAAATAAAATTATTTTAAAATTAAATAATATTAGTACCAATGATGGAAAGATGATAAATGCAAAAGATTTAAACTTTGATATATCTACAAATATATGGACACTAAAATCAAAGGGAAGTTTAAAAAACAATATTTTCTACTCAAAAGTAAAAGTAAAACTAAATAATAAATATTTTAAAAAATTTATAAAAGATATGAATTTTAACTCACTAAATCCAGTTAATGTGGTATTAAAAATAGACAAAGATAAACTTATAGGAGATCTTAGTACAACTTCTCCAAAACTTTTTGACAAAGATTTTAAGTTTTTAAAACTAGCTATCACAAAACTTACTGCACATGCAGAGTTTGCATTTAAAGATTTGGATTTGCATTTTAAATCTAATATACAAGCAACATCAAAATATGCTAAAAAGATTAATATAAATGGTGATTTTTACTATAAAAAGGGCAGGGGTTTACACTATTTAGGTCAAGCAAAGCTAAATAACTTTAGAGACCTCGATGCAAATATAACAAAAATGTTAAAAGATAGTAAAATCAACTTTTTAGGAAACATAGATGGTGTATTTGCAAAACTAAAAAGTCAAGATTTAGATGTAGTTTATGATTCAAATACTTCATACCAAAAACCAAAAATAACACTTACTTCTAAAGAGTTTTTAGTTAAAGAATTTATCCCAAATTTTGATAAATATATAACTAATTCAAAATTTTATATAGATGCAAAAACTAACTTGGATTATAAAAACATAGATAAAACTATTATTGATTATAGAGTATTTTCTGATGTAGTGGATATAAATGGTACTTATAATATAAGAAAAAATTCAACTAATAACACTATTTTAAAAGCAAATAATTCAAGAATAAAAGAGTTTGATAAAAATCTTGTTAGTAAAAATATATTTCCTATATTTTTAAATACAAAAAAGAGAAAAAATAGTTTAAAAATAGATTTGAAATCAAAATACTTTAATATTTTAGCAAATTATAATACTTTAAATAGTGATTTTAATACTACTATAAATACACAAAACTTAAAAGCAAACTTTAAAGGAAATCCTAAAAAGTATGAGTACAATATAGGATTTACTAATATAAAAATATTTGATGAAATGATGCAAAATATTTATATTCATCAACCTTTAGGAATAGATGGTGAAGTAAATGTTATAGGAAATTATAAAGATAATAAGTATGATTTTCAGACAAATGCAAAATGGTTTTTAGTAAATTATTCAAAAAATAAGTTTTTTTATATAGAAAATGCACTACTAGATGCAGATTTTCAAGATAATGTTTTAAGTATCAATGATTACAGAGCATCGGCATATATTTTAGATAGATATAGACAAATTTTTGCATCAAGCCTTTCCACTATAACTTTTTTGAAAGATAGTGTTAAAATAAATTTTTTATTAAATGATGCTATATCTATAAATGGTGATTTATCTGATAATACGAATTTAACTATATCATCTCATAATTATTACTTAAATCAACCCGAAGCTAAACTACACTTAAATATCAATCTTTTATATAGTGCAACAAAAACTTCATCATTTTTAAAAGGGAGTATAAAGCTACTGGATGGAAAAGTTATGTATAAGGTAAAAAAATCTCATGACATAGATGATAGTGATATAATTTTTTTAAATAAAAAACATAATAAAATAGTAACAAATAATAAAATTTTTATAAATATAATTGCTGCCAATAAAATAAAATATATTTTGGGTAAAAATTCAATAAATTTAAAACTAGACTTAACTCTGTTAAAAGATTATAAAAAATCTTTACAACTTATGGGTGTTGTAAATATTATAGATGGTACTTATTTTATGGAAAATAAAAAGTTTGAGATAGGTAAGAGTGATTTATTATTTGATGGTAATATGATAAATCCATACTTAAATCTAAAAGCATATTATATAAGAGATCCTTATCATATAACTATTTTGATAGGAGGAAAGTTAGATTCTCCAATATTTAATTTTACCTCAACACCTTATATGACTCAAAATGATATATTATCAGTATTACTTTTCAATACAAAAGCATCATCTCTAACTAACTCAAATTCAAACCAAAATCCAGCTTTATCTATCTTTGGAAGCTCTATCGCAAAAGAGTTAGCAAATAACTTAGGAGTAAAACTTGATAGAGTAGATTTAACGACTACAAAAGAGGGTAAAATAGGTTTTGAAGTAGAAAAAAAATTTGGTAAAAGAACAACTATTATTTATCAAAATGATATTATTCAAACTATAAAAGTAAGATATAAAAATACAAATCATATAGAGACAGACTTTACCTTTTCTCCAGAGTCGAGTGGGATAGATATTATTTATAAAAATGAAAAATAATAAAAAATTTGTAAAAAAAATTAAAGTAATTCTCGTTTTTGTCGATTTATATTAAAATTATTTCATAAAAGGATAAAAAATGCAAAAAAATGTAGTTTATAACAAAGGTGTTATAGAGCTGATCTCAAAACCTCATGCAAGTAGTACAGTTAAAGTTTATACTAGACCTGAAGATAGAGTTTATTATAAATTTGACATAAAAAATACAAAATATAAAGTTTTAGGAAACTCAATAGAGTTAATATTTGAAGATAATAGTAAGTTTTTATTTGTTTCAGTTTTAGATATGAGAGATGAACAAAATCCACCTTTGATAGTGTTAAAAGATGGTAAAGAAGTTTCAATAGAAACTATTATGTTAAAAATAGCAGATGAAGAAGTTTATACCACACTTTTAGATACTCAATCAAAATTTGAAGAAAAATTAAAATCTTTCCAAGTAGATCTTGCAAATGAGTTCAAAAAAGTAGAAAAAATGAAAGCAGATTTAGAAAAAGAAAAAAATGAACTTTTTGAATTTAAAACAAATAAAACAATAACAAAAGAAGTAGGAGAAAAAATGTCTCCTCAAATAAATAATACTATTATGGTACAACCCAAACAAGAATCAAAACAACCTAACATACAAAAAGAACCTGCACAAATAATAGAAGCACAAGTAGAGGAAGTAAAACCAGTAAAAAAAGATGACAATTTAATAAGTCTAAACTCCATCTTATCAAGTGAAGAAAGCTCAAAAATAGATGAAATAGACAGTATCATAAGAGAGTTGGATATAAGATAGTTAATTCTTACTAAATTTTTTAGTTCTTATTTGTTTTAGTCTAATAGCCCACAAAAATCTATTTTTATAAAATCCCCTATCAAGTGGCGAAATAGTTACTTGATAGGCTTTCCCACTAGATGAGTGAATAAACTTCATATTTCCTATATATATTCCTGAGTGGTTTACATAGCCTCTATCACTTGTATCAAAAAAAACTAAATCACCAATTTTTAAGCTTTTTTTATCAAAAATTTTATTAGTATTTATTTCTGACTGAGCTTTTGCAGTTCTAGGTATATTGTAACCTAATCTTTTATGATACACATAGTAAACAAAACCTGAACAATCAAAACTATTGTCCCCGCTTTGTCCATATTCATATGGTGAACCAAGTTTACTTTTTGCGATAGATATGACATTAAAAGAGTCTGCATATAAAAACATACAACTAAAAAAAACTAATAATAAACTTTTCATGCTAAGATTATATCAAAAAAAAGGTTTTTCATGCAAGTAGCTCCAAGTATATTATCAGCTGATTTTGGAAAGTTAAATGAGGAAGTAAAAGCAATATGTGATGGAGGTTGTGATTTAGTTCATGTAGATATTATGGATGGACACTTTGTACCAAATCTAACCATAGGACCAGTAGTAGTAAATACAGTTGCAAAAGTAGCTACAAAACCACTTGATATACACCTTATGGTAGAAAATAATACTTTCTTTGTAGATCTATTTGCTCCTCTAAAACCAAAATACATAACATTTCATATTGAAGAGGAGAAACACCCTCATAGACTTATTCAAAAGATAAAATCGTTAGGTATAAAAGCAGGAGTTGTACTAAATCCTCACACACCACCAAGTTTGATTAAATATCTAATAGCAGATTTAGATATGGTGCTTTTGATGAGTGTTAACCCTGGTTTTGGAGGACAAAAGTTTATACAAAATGTTATACCTAAAGCAGAAGAATTAAAAGAACTTATTAAACTCTACAATCCTTCATGTCTTATAGAAGTAGATGGTGGAGTAAATGATGAAAATATATCTTTATTAAAAGAAGCAGGAGTTGATATCGTTGTCGCGGGTAGTTATGTTTATGGAAGTGAGGATTATAAAGAGGCAATAGAAAGCTTAAAGGGCAAACCCATTTTATGAATGAATTATTATTATATCAAGAAGAAGATGGTTTTTTGTTTAACTCTGATACTCACTATCTTTATGATTTTATTTCTAAGTTTTCTGTTAAAGGTGATGTTCTAGATGTTGGTAGTGGTTGTGGAATACTTGGGCTTTTGGTAGCTAGAGATTTTAGAGTAAATCTAACTAGCATAGATATACAAAAAAACTCAACTTTTTTAACTTTGCAAAATGCAAAAATAAATAATTTAGAGGTCGATGCAAAACAAGGAGATTTTTTAGAATTTGAGTTTAAAAAAAAGTTTGATTTTATCATTTCAAATCCTCCTTATTATCATGAAGATGTGATAAAAAGTGAAAATGAAAAGTTAAAAATAGCTCGATATGAAGATAGTTTAAAGTTAGAAGAATTTATAAAAAAATCAAAAAAACTACTAAGTCCAAGAGGTCATCTTATCTTTTGTTACGATAGTAAACAGATAGGAAAGATTTTTGAGCTTTTAAAAGCTCAAAAGTTAGCTGTGGAGGATGTGAGATTTGTTCATGGAAGTGAGAAAAAACAGTCACACTTAGTTTTTATTCACTCTCGTCTTAGTTCAAACTCAGTTACAAAAATACTTCCACCTCTTATAGCTACAAAAGATGGAGAGTTTAGCGAAGAAGTTAAGAAAATATATGAAAAAACAAGAACTTATAGTATAAAATGCAAGATATGATAAAAAAAGATGGATTTAAGTTTGCCTTTGATGCAAGTGCATGTGAGGGGTGTGAGGGTAGGTGTTGCACTGGGGAG
>JALUNR010000100.1 GCA_027055005.1 Campylobacterales bacterium | reverse complement strand
CTATAGTTTTAACTCTTACAGTTTTGTAAACTGCTGGTATACTTATAGTTTTTGTAGTCGCTGGAGTTGCTACTACTCTTTTAGTTATAGTTTTATAAACTGCTGGTATAGTTATAGTTTTTGTAGTCGCTGGAGTTACAACAACTTTTTTAGTTACAGTTTTATAAACTGCTGGTTGCTTAACAAGACACATAACTTCACCAGTTCCTCTTTCGCCTGTTCTAGCATTGTTAACTGGAGTCATAAGACCTTTACCTTTTCTCCAAGTTGTTGTAGCAGGTTTAACTAAAATTCTTTCAGTTACTGTTTTGTAAGTTGCTGGAACTGTTACTAGCTTTGTAGTAACAGGTTTAACCAAAACTTTTTCAGTTACTGTTTTGTAAGTTGCTGGAACTACCACAAGTCTAGAACTAGCTTCTTTAACTAAGATTTTTTTAGTTGCCCAACCATATTTTGCTGGAACAGGAATAAGTTTAGAACTTGCTTGAGAAACTAAAACTTTCTCTGTTACTGTTTTAAATGTTGCAGGTTTTAAAACTCTTGCATAACATTTACCTGGCTCTGGGTTTGGTGGATAAAGTGTTGACACACTTCTAACTTTCACTGGTGTAGGTGCTGCTGCTACAGCTGGAGCTGTAACCATTTTTTGTTGAGTACAACCACTCATAACTACTGCTGCTACTGCTGCTACTGCAACTGAACTGATACTTAGAACTTTCATTCATATCTCCTTAAAAAAATTTACGGGTTGATTGTATCAAAAAAGATTTACATATCATATTAAATAATAAATTACTTGTTATTTATTATTTATTATTAAGTTTATTTTTACAAATTGTAACATCAAAATTTATTTTTACTATATTGTTATTAACTTTATATACTAAAGGAAAATTTATTTTTACTATATTGCTATAATTTTCTAATATATTTACAAATTTATAAAAATCTTTCATACTATTTAATGTTGCATTGATACTAATACTTTTATTATTATCCATCTGTTTAACATTTGCATCTACAAAATTTTGATTAACAACTTTTTTAAAAGTATCAAAATCAAACTTATTATTATATTTCAATATATCATTCTTATATTTTTTATATGTTAAATCTCTTTTTATTTTTAATATATTTAATCTCGCTCTATTTTTATCATATATCTTTTCATATTTTTTTAAAATTGCTTGCTTTGTTTTATACTCTTTCATTTCAGGTATTATAAAAACAATCAAAAACATAGTCAATATCACTAAAAATAATAATAAGAAAAATAATACTTTAACAAAAGAGTTACTTTTCATTTTCTAGCCTTTTGATATAGTTATACGAAGAAAAAATATAGTTATTTTCTCCTTTTTTCGTAAAACCTACTTTTGATTTATCAAAAATTGATTGTAATGGTGGTTCCAATAATAACTTATATGTTTTTGGAGAATCAGTTTCACCAAAAATTTTAACTTCATACTTTTTCAGATATAACTTATTTATCTTAATTTGATCAGGAATCAAAGAAAAAAGATTTTTAATTCCATTTTCTATTGATTTATTAAACTTTTTAGTTTCAACCATACTTCTATGTGCTTGTAAATACTTATTTATCTCTTTTTTTATATTTTTCTTTTCAGTAGATATTTCTGTAACCATTGTTTTATAATTTTTCAAATCTTCATCAAACAATCTGTTTTTTCTATCTATATAAAGCCCCACAGCCACTAACAAAACAGATATCAATACTATAAATCCAAGCCACATATAAGTAAAACTATCTAGTGAATACTTTTTTCTAGGCTTTATAAAACTATACACTATATCACCTCTTTATACAGTAGCTTTAATACTTCATCATCATAATCAATACTTTTTACTTCAACACTTAAAAATAGTTCATTTTCTATATATTCTATCAATGAATCTTCGATTTTTTCTTCACTATATATTTTTACATTATCTACAAAACTACTTTCATATATAGGTTTAGAGTAAAATTCTTTTAATACTTTTGCTAACTCTCTTGTAAATTCCCTATTATTTTGAACCAATTCTATATTGGATTGATAATCTAAATCATTTTCTTTACTATTATTATCATTACTTTCTATCTCAAAAGTAAAACCATCTTCATTTTCAAAATCAAAATCATCTTCTATTTCAAATTCATCACTATCTATTAGCTCACTATCATCTTCATTTTCTGTATCAAAATCAGTAAAAAGAGGGTTTTTTTCATTATTTTGAGAAAAAAATGCTCCAAAGATATAACTACCCTCTTTTGTAATTAAAAGAGTACTATTTTGCATTGTATATAATATATGTAACTCAACTTTTTCTCTTTCTTGCTCAAAAAAAGAAATATTTTTCAAAATAGTAAATGGCGAAAATATAAAATCAATTCCAGTCTTTGAAAAAATTTTTTGTAACCATTTAATATCTATTTTTGAAACAAAATTTGTAAAAAGATAATCCACACAAATATTATATATATATTTTCTATCAACATTATAATCGATAAATTTAGTAGCACTACAAGTAGGTATTATTCCTTGTCCAGAGCTATTTACAACAGTAACAACATAACTTCTTGTGAAACTCTCTTCTAAAGCTATTATATATTTTACCAAATCATCACTAAACTCATCTTTTTTTTCTAAAGCAAATTCTTTTGCATCGCTTTCTATTATAGTAAAGTTTTTTACATCATAAGTATGAACAAGTACTCTTTCATCAAAAATATATACTAGTATAAATTTATACAAAAGCCTTTTTTTTATAAAACTAAACATCAAAATCCCCTATATTTGCCAAAGGATGAGCTTTTTGGTAATTCTTAGTTTTATAACTTGATGCTAACTTTGTATAGATCTGAGTAGAGTCCAAATTTTTATGCCCTAAAAGCTTACTCACATCAACAATACTTGCACCATTTTGTAGAAGTTCAGTAGCAAAAGAATGCCTTAGCTGATGAGGTGTAACTTTCAAACCTAAACCTTTAAATACTTTTGATAACTTATATCTAAGCTGATTTGAACTCAGCTTCTTTCCATCTCTTTCAAATAGATACTCTTTTGGAGAAAACTCTTTTAGATAGATATCTATCAAATTTTCTACACTTGGTATCAGTGACAATTGTCTGATTTTATCACCTTTTCCTTTAACAACCACCCAACTATTTTTTATACTTTTTATTTTTAAGTTTTCTAACTCAGATATCCTTAACCCTAAAGAATATAACAATTCAATCAAAAGTTTATCTTCCAAAGATACGGTATTTATAGCTTCTTTTATATAATCATTTGAAATAGGTTTTGGTAAAGTTTTAACACTTTTTATATTTTCATCATTTAAGACTTTTACTATATATTTTTCATCACGAAGATAATTTACAAAACTCTTTATAACTGAAATTTTTTTATATATAGTTTTTTTTGAAAGATTTTGAATATGCAATCTATATGGCATAAGTTCTAAAGTTATTTTATTTTCTTCTATCTCAACTAAAACATAATTTGCAGCTTCATTTAGATTTGATATATATGTTTTTATTGTTTCTTGTGAATAATTTTTACTTTTACAAAAGTTTATAAAATTATCTATCCAAGCTCTCATCTATTTGTTTAAACTCTTCATAATATTTTTTACTTTTTTCTACCAACTCTTTTGGAGTTAAAACAGTAGGAGCTAATTTTTTAAATCTACCTATCATAACTTCACAAATCATTTTTATTTTGATGGTATCTTTATCATCTAAGTTTACTTTTTTAGAAATAGCATCCACTTTCTTCAAATATTTTTTAGAATCTTCTATGTAATCTAAAAATTTCATAGATATTTTACTTTGAGTAAGTATAGAAAAACTCATTTTATTATATGGATCAAGTTCATATGCTCTTTTTGCTAAACTCATAGCTTCTTTATAATTTCCTAAAGTATATTTTACTTTAGCCTCAAGTGAATACCTGTAAGAATCAGTAAATCCAAATAAAAACAAAACTATTAAAAGTACAGAAAAAACAAGTAAATATAAAACTTTTTTAAGCATAACTACTTAACCTTTCTTGTATAATCTTTTTTGCTTCTTTTTGACTAAAATCTTTTATACTAAAGGCTTCACTAATATAAAAATCAACTCTAGAAAAAGGCTTAGGTATTAAAAACTTATCCCAACTTTTTAGTCTCCAAAAGGAGTTTGCTTTATATGAGTATGAAACTATTTTAACATCTTTTTTTTGTGATATTGCTACTATACCATCTGCAACTGAGTGGCGAGGACCTTTTGGACCATCAGGAGTTATTGCAATACACTCTTTTTTTGATAAAAGTTTAAAACTTGTCTTTATAGCTTTTATACCACCTCTTGTACTACTTCCTCTAATATCTCCCAATCCAAAAAGATTTACTACTTTTGCTATCATCTTTCCATCAAAATGCTCACTTATTATAACTGAACATTTATCATCTTTTGACATTGTATAGTTAAACATCAAAGGAGAAAAAAGTATATATTCATGCCATAAACCCACTATAAAGGGAGATTTTGGCATCTCTTTTGGTTTATGATATACTTTTTTACAACTAAAATATAAAAGCCTTATCAAGAAGTATGCAATAGGAGGAATTATTCTTAGTAAAATGGCTCTTTTTTGCTCTTTAGTCAACAAGTTCTCCATAGAGTATCATTCTTTTGGGATCTGTTATCTTTACTTTTTTTGTAAGTCCTAGAAGTTCTTCACTTCCTTTTATATTTATCATAAAGTTGTTATCACTCCTTCCTGCTATCATACCACCACTTCTAAGTTCTTCAAAATAAACATCATAGATTTTATCTTTTTGAGACATAGTTATTTCATCTAATATACTTGTTTGTAAATCTTGAAGAGTTTTCAGTCTTTTTGATGCCTCTTCTGTATCTATCTGTTTCATATTGCCTGCTGGAGTTAGTGGTCTTGGGGAGTATTTAAAACTAAACATTTGTTCAAATCTCACCTCTTTTACAACTTCTATCGTATCTAAAAAATCCTCTTCACTTTCACTAGGAAATGCCACTATAACATCAGTAGATATATGAACATCAGGAACTAACTCTCTTAGTTTTCTAGCTCTATTTAAAAACCACTCTTTTGTGTATCCTCGTTTCATATCTTTTAAAACTTTACTACTTCCACTTTGAAGTGGCATATGCATGGATTTACAGATTTTTGGATTATTTGCAAAAGTTTCTAAAAACTTATCATCCATATGAAGTGGATGTGGAGAGGTAAATCTAATCCTCTCAACCTCATCTATCTCGCTAATCATATTTAAAAGATCAGTAAAATCTATATTTTTTCTTCCATCACTAAATCTTCTACCATAGTTATTTACATTTTGACCAAGTAAAAATATCTCTTTAGCTCCAGCCTTTGCAGCTTTCTTAGCTTCTTGTACTATAAGTTCTGAAGGTATAGATATTTCCTCACCTCTAGTGTATGGGACAATGCAAAAACTACACTTTTTATCACAACCTATAGATATATTGACATATGCTTTATAAGGTGATGTTCTAAAATCTGCAAAAGCATATTGGCTCTCATCATGATTTATATCAACTTCTACTGAACCCTTTTTATTTATCACTTCTTTTAGCTTAGAAATATTTCTAGCTCCCAATACAAAATCAACATAAGGGGCTCTTTTGATAATTTCTTCTCCTAAATGTGAAGCTGTACATCCACAAACACCTATCTTTGCTCCCTCTTTTTTCTTTTTGTTAAAACTACCTATCTCAGAAAAAAGCTTTTGTACTGGTTTTTCTCTAACTGAACAAGTATTTATCATGATTAAGTCTGCTTCTTTAATATTGTCAGTTAATTCATATTCAGAATTTAAACTTGCCAACATATGTTCACTATCTCGAACATTCATAGCACAACCCAAAGTTTCTAAAAAAAGTTTTTTACTCAAAAGTTTTCCTATAATATATGAAGTTCATACATAAAATCATCTTCATCAAGACCAAATCTAACTTCTCTAAGATAAACACTAAATCCCTTTTCTTCAAAAGTTTCTACTAAAGATAATAAATCTTTATGTGCATTATTCGCATCAAAATAAAATATCTTTTGTTTATCTTTTTGTAATTCTTTTTCAATATCTTCTATTTTTATAGTTTTATTTTTACCATTTAGTTTATTTTTTGCTAATTTAAATTCCATTATTTTCTGTCCTTTTGTTTATTAAGAATAATATTATACACTTTTTAAGTAAAACTAAGATACAATCCCAAAACTTCAAGAAAAGAAAATCAAAAATTACTTAACATTGTTAAAGGAGAAAATATGAGTAAGATATTGAGTATAATAGAATCAATTGCACATGAAAAAGGTTTAAAACTAGAGGAAGCAAAAGAAGCTGTAAGTATAGCACTGATAAATACTGCAAAAAGAATATTTGGTGAAAATTATGAATATGTAGTAGATATAAATAGTAATACAAAAGAATTAAACTTATATCAAAAACTTTTAGTAGTGGCATATGATGATGAAAGACTTTATGAAAACAACGAAAATGGTGAAAAATATATTGAACTTGATGATGCAAAAGAGAATGATCCAGATATAGAGATAGGAGATGAGATAACTTATCAAATTTCTCTTGATGATATGGGAAGAACTGCTGCTTCAACACTATATAGAGAACTAGAGTATCATATACAAAGATTGCTTGAACAAAATATATATGAAAGTTACAACAATAAAGTAGGACAAATCGTAAACTCTGTTGTAACTCGTGTTGACTCAAATGAAACAACTTTTGCAGAATACAGAGAAGTAAAAGCAGTTCTACCTATGAAAAGTAGAATAAAAGGTGAAAAATTCAAAGTAGGAGATCACTTAAAAGCAGTAATAAGAAAAGTATATATAGATAAAAAGTTAGGTATGCAAGTAGAACTTTCTCGTACTTCACCAAAATTTTTAGAAGAACTTTTAAAACTTGAAGTTCCAGAGATTGCTGATGAACAAGTAATAATCCACTCATCTGCAAGAATCCCTGGAGAGAGAGCAAAAATAGCACTTTCAACTATAAATCCAAATATAGACCCAATAGGAGCTACAGTTGGAACAAAAGGTATCAGAATAAGTGCTGTTAGCCGTGAACTTCATGGAGAAAATATAGATTGTATAGAGTTTAGTCAAATTCCAGAGAAATATGTTTCTCGTGCTTTATCTCCAGCTATTATAAATAGTGTAAAAATAGAAGGACAAAAAGCAATAGTAACAGTTCCTGCTGATCAAAAATCAAGAGCAATAGGTAGAAGTGGTATAAACATAAGATTAGCTGCAATGCTAACTGGATATGAGATAGAACTAGTAGAGAGTGGAACATCAACCTTCACTGATGAAAACTCAACCGATAATAAAAATCCAAACGAAGGTATGGATGCACTAAAAGCATTATTTAACTAACCAATCTAAAAACAAAGTTCAGCAATCTTTGCTGAGCTTACCAACTCATTACACATATTACAATCCCAACACTCAAACTTACAATTTTTTGTATATTTTTTCCAACTTTTTACTTTTTTTTCATCATATTTTTGAAACTCGACTTTTGCAAGTGCTTTTATAAAATCTCTGTTTTGGGCATAATCTCTAACTATTCCCATAGAGTTATATAACAAAGTAAGTTCACTTCTACCATGAAGTTTTAAAAGTTGAACATACTCTAAAATCTCATCAAATTCTTTTCTCCAAGGTGGCATATTTGCTACTTTTAAGTAGTATGCATCGTCTTCTCTTGACCATTTAGGACAAGTAAATCCTGATATTTTACTTTTAAAATATGGAGAGTTATTTGCAGTACAATTTATAGTATAATGTTCATCCATAGTTGGACATCTCCCTCGACACCCCTCATTTACCAAGATAACCATCGGTTTTTTATACCTTTCATAGGCTCTTTTTAATCTTTTTAGATTATCTCTATCTCTTATATTTACTCTATCTATATTTACAACATCAAAACCAGCTTCACAACAATCAGCATACTGTTGAGGAGTTGTTACCTTCCTTAAAATTGTATTTTTGATTTTTAACTTAGGAAAGTTTCTTTTTATCTCTTTTGTTAACATCCAGTTTGTATGTGGCAAAGTTACACTTCTTATCCCTTTATCATAAAGGTATTTGAAATTTTTTATAAAAAGCTCCATATTTTCATAACTAGGCTCAACTAATATATTGTTAAAAGTTGCTGAAACCTCTATACCATAGACATTTTTTATACCCAACATAAAATCCAAATGATCTCTGTCTTTTTGTTTTTGTACTCTCCCCTGCCCCATAGCATCTTCATCAAAAGGTGGCATCAAAATAGCAAAATAAATATCATAAATATAATCTTTATACTTCCTCAAAAAAGGCAAATACTCTTTTTGTAGCTGCTCTTTTGATAATTTATTGTTAAATGGTAGCGAAAACAGTTTCTTTCTCATTTCTAACCTCCTCTTTTTTAGCATTTATATGCTCAAATAACATTTTATATCCTTCACACCAAAAACTCTTTCCAAAGCTTCCTTCAAACTCTTCCCTGCTCTCATAAGGACAACTTCCTTTACAATAATCCCACCATTTACAACCTTTGCAGTCATGATTTTTGATATACGATATCCTCTTCTCATGATACTTTTTTTCAAACATCTTTTCAAAACTATCTTTTTGTATATTTCCCAAAGGCTCTTGTTTTGCTTGCATCGCTCTATCACAAGCAAAAACAGCTCCATTTGGACCAACTGCACAAAGATTTTTGTTACAAACTCCATCATTGAAGCATCTTAGCTCTTTTTGACTTCCTGTATCCCTTAAAGTCTTCCAAGTAGTAAATGGCATAATTCTAATCTTATAGTTATCCCTCTCCCATAAATCCCAAAGATTTATCATAAACTTTCCATAATCCTTAGGAGTCATTCCAAAATCTCTCTCTTGAAATCTACCACTATAATCACACATCGCATTTAAGTTAAAAGCTTTAAATTCTAAGTTTTTAAAATAATAATAAATCTCTTTTTCTTTTCCCAAAGAGCCACTGTGAACAGTATAAACAGCCCCATAACTAGCTCCCTCTTTTTTTAGTTTAAATATAGATTTTAAAAAAGCTTTATTATAATCTTTACCATTTTTTAGCACCCTTGCATCACTTACTGGATCCACTGAAGTGCTTATGGTATAACTCTTTTTATCCTTTGTTTTAGAGTTTGATTTTGCAAACTCTTTAAGAAGAGATTTTAAGTTTGTGAACTCTTTTTTACTAAAAGATATAAGATTTGATTGAATTGCATGAGAGATTTGTAATGATGAGTTATAACTTATCTCTTTAACTTCTCCAAAAAACTCATCACCAGCCATCAAAGGCTCTCCTCCAAGCCAATAAAAAGTAACCTTTGCATCATTGGTTTCAAAATGTTCTTCTAACTTTTTGTTCAACTGTAAAAAAGTTTCTTTTGTCATAGGTTTAAAGAGTGAACCCCACTTATGTACTTCACAATAACTACAAGCTGCATCACAAGCATAAGTTGGTTTTACTATAACTGCCATTCCTTGTTTTTGTTTTTTCATGATTATATAAACTCCAACTCAGCCATCTTTGCGGTATTTTGAAGTTCACTACAAACTGAACAATCCCAACATTCAAATTTACAATTTTTGATACTTTTTCTCCAAATATTTAAAAGTTTTTCATCATAGTTATACATATCCAACTGTTTTTTCATCCCTGGCATAATAAACTCTTCTTTAGGATTTGCGAATCTTTTTATTATTTCAAGTGAACCTTCAAAAGATGATAAAGTCGCTCTTCCATGAAGTTTTAAAACTTGTACAAACTCTAAAATTTCTTCAAAATCTTCTCTATGTGGAGGCATCACACCAGATTGAAGTCTATAAGCTGGATTTATATTTTTCCATAGATTACAAGAAAAAGCCGCTAACTCTTGGTTAAAATAAAGTTCCTTAACATCACTAGAGCAGTTAAGTTCAAAATGCTCATCCATAGCAGGACAAACCCCACGACACCCCTCATTTACCAAAATACTCATAGGTACTTTGTATTTATCATAAGCTCTCTTTAGCCTTTTTAAGTTATCCCTATCTCTTAAGTTATATCTATCTATATTTACAAGATCAAATCCTACATTTGTATAATCAACATAATT
The DNA here is from genome assembly GCA_027055005.1 of Campylobacterales bacterium. GTDB lineage: Bacteria > Campylobacterota > Campylobacteria > Campylobacterales > QNZT01 > SZUA-1377. Next base: position 277 of record JALUNR010000100.1, on the reverse strand, counting down.
TTGAGGTTTTGAAACCTTTCTTAAAATAGTATTTTTTATAAAAAGGTTGGGAAACTCTCTTTTAATCTTTCCACTTGCCATCCAGTGATAGTGAGGAATAGTAATACTTCTAAGTCCTCTTGCATATAAAGGCTTTAAATGCCTTATAAAAATATCTAAGTTTTTTGCTGTTGAATCAACTTTTATAGAGTTAAAAGTCGCAGATACTTTTATACCCAAACGATTTTGGATTTGCATCATAAGTTCAAATATCCTCATGCTCTCTTTCAAAGGATCT
>JALUNR010000099.1 GCA_027055005.1 Campylobacterales bacterium | reverse complement strand
AAAAAAATTTTGCTTAACTCATATATAGACACAAGATTTTTTGGAGTTCACTTAACTTCAAAACAATATGATTTAATTCAAAAGGCAAAAGAAAAAAATCTTTTTACGATTGCTAGTTGTCATAATAAAAAGGATATACAGATAGTGAAAAAGTTGGGAGGGGATGCTATCACTTATTCTCCAATTTTTTCTTCTCCAAATAAAGGTAAACCAAAAGGTATAATAGAACTTAAAAAAGCTATAAAATTAGCAACTCCTATGAAATGTTTTGCATTGGGTGGAATAATAAGTGAAGAGCAGATAAAAAAGATAAAAAAAACTAATTGTTCAGGCTTTGCATCTATAAGGTATTTTGTGTAAAATGCTCTATAATTATACAAAAATTATAGGATAAATAAATGTCAAACGAGTGTAAAACAGCATATATAACAACTCCGATTTACTATGTAAACGATATTCCACATATTGGTCATGCCTATACTACTATCATAGCCGATACTATGGCTAGATACTCTAGGATGATAGGACTTGATACTTTCTTTTTAACAGGAACTGATGAACATGGACAAAAGATAGAACAAGCAGCAACTCTTAGAGGAAAATCTCCAAAAGAGTATGCAAATGAGATAAGTGGAAAGTTTAAATCTTTATGGGATGAGTTTGATATAAGTTATGATAAGTTTATAAGAACTACCGATGAAAGTCATCAAAAGGGAGTTCAAAAAGCATTTGAGATTATGTATAAAAAAGGTGATATTTATAAAGATGAGTATGAAGGACATTACTGTATAAGTTGTGAAACTTTTTTTACTGATACTCAACTTGTAGATGGTGGATTTTGTCCTGATTGTGGGAAAGAAACAAGTTTAGTAAAAGAGGAAAGCTACTTTTTTAAACTATCAAACTATGAAGATAAACTTTTGCAGTGGTACAAAGATGAGCAAATGTGTGTACTGCCAAAGGCTAAAAAAAATGAAGTAGTTAGTTTTGTAGAACAGGGATTGAAAGATCTTTCAGTTACTAGAACTAGTTTTGATTGGGGAGTAAAACTTCCTTCTAGTATGAATGACCCAAAACATGTTATGTATGTTTGGTTAGATGCTTTGCTAAATTATGTTACAGCTTTAGGCTATGGTGAAGATGAAGAAAATATGAAGTATTGGCCAGCAAGGGTTCATGTTTTAGGAAAAGATATACTCCGTTTTCATGCAATCTATTGGCCAGCATTTTTGATGAGCTTAGATCTACCTCTACCAAAACATATAGCAGCTCATGGATGGTGGACTAGAAATGGTGAAAAAATGAGTAAATCAAAAGGCAATGTTGTAGATCCAAAAGAAGTTGCAGATGCTTATGGATTGGAAAATTTTAGATATTTTATGCTTAGAGAAGTTCCTTTTGGGCAAGATGGGGATTTTTCTCAAAAAGCTCTTATTGATAGAATAAACTCAGATTTAGGAAATGACCTTGGAAATCTTTTAAATAGACTAATAGGAATGAGTGGAAAATACTTCAACTACAAGGTTGATAGCTGTGATGTTTTAGAGTTTCACAAAAGTGAGATAGAAAAAGCAAATACAATTTTAAAAAACTTACCAGAATTTTTATATAATATGCAAACAAATAGATACTTAGAAGAACTTTGGAAAATTTTAACTATTGCAAACCAATCAATAGCTGTGTATGAGCCTTGGGTAAAGATGAAAGAAGGCAAAGAAAAAGAAGCTATGGCGATTGTAGCACTTGTAGCAAACTTGTTAGCAAAAGTATCTTTGATGTTAAGCCCTGTTATGCCAAAAACTTGTGAAGTTATAAGTGATGCACTTGGCTTTACAAATAATACTAACTTTTTTACAAAATTATATGAAAATGAAGAACTTTTGGATTTTTTTGAGCTAAAAAAAGTTCCACCACTATTTCCTAAGATAGAAGAAGAGATTTTAAAAGATAAAAAACTACAAGAGAAACCGATGCAAACTGCAAAAAAAGAGAGTAAAAAAACTGATGGTATCATAACAATAGATGAGTTTTTTAAAACTAGTTTAAAAATAGGGACTGTTATAGAAGCTGGGGAAGTTAAAAAAAGTGATAGGCTTTTACTTTTAAAAGTTGATATTGGAGAAGAAAATCCTAGACAAATAGTAGCAGGTATAAAAGAGTTTTATTCTCCTGAAGAACTGCTAAATACTCAAGTTTGTGTAGTAGCAAATCTAAAACCAGCAAAACTAATGGGAATGTTAAGTGAAGGGATGCTTCTAGCAGCTAAAGATAAAAATGGATTATCTCTTTTAAGACCAGAATCTAAAAAAGAGGTTGGTACAAAAGTTAGCTAATGCTTTTTGTAAATCTATGTGCTTTGATAGATGGAAAGTTGGAAAACAATCCATCTATCTCTTCTTTTTCAAATATAATCTTTGAAGCTAATAAAGTCAAAATTGGAGATCTTTTTGTTGGCAGACAAGATGATATTCCAGAGGCTTTAAAAAATGGAGCTTATGGAATTGTTTCTACAAATTTTAAGATAACTGATAATGAAATAGCTTGGATAAGTGTAAAAGATTTAGAATTAGCAAAGGTAAAATTTTTAAGGTATTTAGTTTTAAGAACATCTAAAAATATTATTTTTTTGGACAAAGTTGAACTTGATATATTTAAATCTATTTGTGAAGAAAAGAGTATTTTATATCTTGAAAAAAATATTGAATTTGCTATAAAATTACTCTTTTTAAAAAAAGAAGTTCAAAATATAATATTTTCAGATAAGAGTCTTTTTGAAAAACTAGATTTAGAAAATCTATCTATAAGTACTTCAAATACTGTAAGCATTATAAAATATACACTTTTTTTAACTTCTTTTATATATCAAAATACTTTATATAAAGATATAAAATTACCAAAGATTTTCATACAAAAGCTAGAAAGAGTTTTAAATATTTGTGATAAATATGAATTAAAATATATGATAAATAAACTTCATTTTATTAATCATTTTAAACCTATATTTTTAGATAGTTATTTTAAAGTTTTATCATTTGGACAAAGTACAAAAGTTATTATACTTGAAAGTGATGAAGAGCTTTTATTAAAGGAGATAGAGTATATAAAACAAAATGCCCCATGGGCAAAAGTAGTTTTGGTTCTCCCAAATGAGTTTAAAAATAAAGTGAAAACAAAAATTGATATTGTATATCATAAAAATTTTAGTGAATTAAAAGACAAAAATATCTTTTATTATAACTTTGCTATAATGCTTGATTATGATGAAGGATTTGAAAATTATATAGAAAATTCATCAACTAAAGTGAGAGATACATTGTTTTAAGGAGTTTTTTTGGATAACCATCCCGCCAGTTTTAAAGATAATATGCTAATTTTTTTAGAAAATTATTGGGACTTAGTTAGTGGCATCTTACTTCTTTTACTAACTTATTATTTTAAATTAAATCATTTTTCTCATATTGTACTTGTTTTTACCTCAGCTATGGGCATTATATTTTTATCTATAACAGTTTCTGAAATAGCTGAGATTTTAGCTCATCGTTTAAAAGAACCTTATGGTAGCTTTGTTTTAACTTTTACTGCTGTTATTGTAGAAATTATATTACTTTTTTCTATCATGCAACAAATTTCAACTTCTCCAGAAGCTATCGATACTGTAAGAGGTGGTATAGTCTCAGCTGTCATAGTTGATATGAATGTTCTTTTAGGACTTGCTGTTTTTATAGGTGGACTTTCATATAAAGAACAAGAACACAATGAAGATACATCAAGCTCTTATACAACTATTTTATATGTTGCATCTTTAGCTCTTTTAGTTCCTAGTATTTTGGGAAATTCAAATCATTCACATGCAGTAGTACTGAAAGCTAGTTATATTATTGGTATTATATTAGTTTTGTTTTACTTTGCTATTTTAAATTTTCAAACAAGAACTCATGAAGATTTTTTCAAATCAACTGCAAGAAGTAGAATCTTTAAATTAAAAAGGCATGAACGAGGCTTTCATGAAGATGAAGAAGAGTTTGAAAATTATATCTTTGATAAGTTACCAACTGTTGTTGATTTTTTTATAATATTTGTCTTAATATTTTTGATAGGAATCTCATCTGAAATTTTTGCACACAATGGAATGAATGTTTTTAAAAGTTTTGGTATAAGTAGTGGACTTGCAGGTCTTATCATAGCTATCATAAGTGTTTCACCAGAGATTTTTACTGCCATAAAAGCTGCTAAAAATGATCAAATCCAAAGAGTTGTAAATATAGCGATGGGAGCTAGTACTGTATCTATACTTTTAACAGTTCCTTCTCTTTTACTTTTGGGATTTTTGTTTAAAATGCCACTAGAGCTTAGTTTTAATCCACTAGAAATAGGAGCTTTAGTTTTTACTATCATATTGGCTTGGAAAACAACTGACAATGGGGAAACCAACTATTTTGAAGGTATTTCCCATCTTATATTGTTTTTGTCATATGCTGTTATAGCTAGTTTATATTGAGCTTGATATGAGTTTTGACTGTATTTGAGCAACATCTTTAGTTAGTTTTTTTGTTATTCTAGAGTTTTTCCCAAAATTTTTACTAGCTATTTTGGATGCTTTATAACTATACTTAAAAGTTTTAAAATTATTACCTATTTTTCCATAACAGTATGAAAGATTTTTATATATTTTTATAAGATTTTCTGCTGTTTTTGTCTTTTTTGCAGATTCAAGTTTTAAACTTAGTTTATAATACTCTATGGCTTTATAGTACTCTTTTGTCTTTGTATATAGTGAAGCGATATCATAGTACCTACTTTGTATTACATCTATATTGTCATTTTCAAAACTTTCATTTAAAGCTTTTAAAAGGTATATTTTTGCGGTTTTATACTCTTTTTCTTGCATACTTTTTTTATATAGTTCATAGTTTGTTTCTGCCGATAGTATTGTAAAAAATACTACTATAATCAAAAATATTTTTATCATTAGAAGAAATCCTTTCTATCAAATTTCTTCTAAATCGGTTTATTATTTAAATACTTTAATTCCTCTTTAAAAAACTTAGTGTTGCACTTAAAATATCATCATCATCTTTGCTTTTTGATTTGATATATTCTTTATCTCCATCTTTATATATAAATGTAATATTTTGTTCATAACTCAAAATTTGTACTATATCTTTACTCATAGCTTCTATTTTTATAACTAGAAGGTCTAAAAACTGTTTTGTATAAATATCAAGCTTTCCAAATCTATCAACCATTTCTTCTTCTATCTCATATATTTCTTTTGGAATTTTACAATTTGAAAGTCTTCTATATAATTCCAATCTAAGCCTATCTTCTAAAATATATTCACTATTTATAAAAGCACTTATAGCTAGTTTTACTTCAACACTTTGTTTCTCTTCAACTTGCTTGTTCAATAGTTGATTTATAGTATCTTCTAACATTTTAAGATATAAGTTGTACCCTATACCTTTAATATGTCCACTTTGAGCCTCTCCTACTAAGTTTCCTCCTCCTCTTATTTCCAAATCATGATAAGCTAAAACCGCACCACTTCCAAGATATGAGTTACCTTCCAAGGCTAAAAGCCTTTTTTTAGCATCATCACTAATTTCATCTTTATTTGGCACTATCATAAAACAAAATCCCTCTCGTGAACTTCTACCAACTCTTCCTCTTAACTGATGCAAATCAGCCATACCAAAGTTTTGGGCATTTTCTATAACTATCGTATTTACATTTGGAATATGTATGCCAGATTCGACTATGGAAGTTGAAAGAAGTAAATTATACTCTTTATTTTCAAATCTAAGCATTTCTTTTTCGGTAGTAGCAGGAGGAATTTTTGAGTGAAGGACTAAGATTTTAAGATTTGGAATTATTTGTAAAAGCTCTTTCTTCTTCTCCTCAATAGAAGCGATATTGTTATGAATATAAAAAACTTGTCCACCTCTTTTTACCTCTTTTAAAATAATCTCTTTTATGAGTTTTTCATCCCACTCTTTAACAAAAGTTTTAACATCTTCTCTATCCAATGGAGGAGTTAGAAGTTGAGAGTATCCTTTTATAGAACTCATAGCCATATTTAAACTTCTCGGTATTGGTGTAGCACTCATAGAGAGTATGTGCAGATTTTCTTTAAACTCTTTTAGTTTTTCTTTTTGTTTTACACCAAACTTATGCTCTTCATCCAAAACTAAAAAGGCCAAGTTTTTAAACTCTACTCCAAAAAGAGCATGAGTTCCTACACAAACATTTAAAGTTCCATCTTTTAAACTTTTTAATATTTCTCTTTTTTCATTTGTCTTTGTAAATCTATCTAACTTTGCTACTTTTATGTTGTATTTACTAAGTCTATCTTTTAGGGATTTAAAATGTTGAGTAGAAAGTAGAGTAGTTGGTGCTATAAATGCAGCTTGATAACCACTTTTTACAGTTGCAAATATAGCATTCATAGCAACTTCAGTTTTTCCAAAGCCAACATCTCCACTTAGTAGTCTATCCATAGTTTTCCCACTTTTTATATCATCGAAAATCTCACTAATAGTTCTTTGTTGGTCTTTAGTATAAACAAATCCTGCATCGGCTTGAAATAGATTTAATTCTTCAAAATCACTTTGTATTTTAGGAGCTTTTAAAAGTTCTCTTTTTGCGGCTATTTTTATAATCTCACCAGCTATTTCAAAAAGTTTTTTTCTAGTTTTCTCTTTGAGTTTTAAAAAACTTCCTTTTCCAAGCTTATCAACTATTGCAACACTAGTTCCATCACTGATATATCTATCTATAACTTCCAAGTTTTCAACAGGTATCAAAAGTCTATCATCACCCTGATATGCTATCTCTACAAAGTCCCTAACACTGCCCAGTACTTTTGTATTTTTAAGCCCCTTAAAGATACCAACTCCATGAGTTTCATGAACTACAAAATCACCAACTTTCAACTCATCTAAAACTATTGTAGCTCGTCTTTTTTTTCTTTTTTTTATCTCTTTATTTAAAGAAAGTATAACTTCATCTTTTGATATAAGATTTACTATAAAATCTTTTTGTAAAACTTTTACTTTAAACTTTTCTATCTCTTCTTGTTTTAAAAGTGCTTCACTTCTTGCTATTATAGTTATTTTTTTATTTTTGTGATACTCTAAAAAAGTTTTGACATTACTGATACTTAAATCTTTAAAATCTTTTGCATCTTCTATTATCGGTATTCTTTGTAAAAGTTCTTTTTTACTATTTTCAAAAAAGGAAAATTCACTCTCTATACTTTCACAAAGTATTGAACTATAAGTTGATAAAAAATCAATCTTTTCCTCAATCGCCCAAAAACCCAAAGATTTTATATCTTTTTCAAAACTATCACTTTTGATTTGACTGGTTTTTTTGCTTAGTTTTAAATATAACTCATAATTTAGAGAAAAAACAGCAGGTGGAAGTAAAAAAAACTCTATTTCTTCACTAGATAATGTTTTTTGAGTCAGTGCATCGAACTCTTTTATACTCTCTATCTCATCATCAAACAAAGATATACGAAGAGGATTTTCTCTATTTATAGGAAAAATATCTATAATATCTCCTCGAAAAGAAACTTCACCTCTCAAAGTTACAAGTTCAACAAACTCATATCCCCAACAATGCAAATCATCTTTCAAAGAGTTTAACTTAAGTGTATCTCCAAACTCTATTTTTTTCTCTAAAAAAAGCTCTTTTGATGGAAGAGGGTGAAGGATAGTTCTAAAAGGTGAGATTAGTATCTTTTTCATAGAAGAGTTTTTATAATACTCTCTTAAAGTATTATAAAGTTCCATAAGTTCATCACTATAAGATCTAAGGTCATCTCCTTCATTTGCCCTAAAATCAGGAAAAATAAAAGTTTTAAATCCTAAAAACTTACAAACTTCAGAGATTATCTTTGAGTGTTTATCATCTTTTGTTAAAAGTATATCTTTTTTGTTTTTTTGTAAATATTCATAAACCCTATCTTGCAAAAAATTTCCTTTTTTGCAAGATTATAGTAAAAAATTATTTAGGAACTCTAAGTCTCATCCCAACTCTAAGTCTATGTGGATTTGCAAGTAAATCAGGATTTGCATCATAGATTTTTCTATACATTGATGCTTTTCCATAAGCTCTTTTTGCTATTGAACTTAAAGTATCACCAGCTCTAACTATTATTGTTCTCATAGAGTTTTTTCTTATTATTATCTCTTTTTTTATCTTTTTAGTATATGCACTTCTTAATATTTTTCTTTTTTTACTTTTAGAAATTCTATTTATAGATGCATAGAGTTTTGCCAAATCACTAGTACTTTTTATCTCTTTGTTTCCAATTATAACAGCGTTGTAAACAATTTCTTTTTTTATAAATTTAGGTTTTTTAGTCTTTTTAGGTTTTTTTACCTCTTTTGCAACTATATCTTTTTTCTTTTGTATTTCCTCTTTTTTAACTATCTCTTGTGGTTTCTTTTCATCATCAAGATTTTGTAAAGATTGTAAAAGTTCACTATCTTCTGACTTATTTACTATCTTTTGAGGATTATTAGCTTGTTGCTTTTTCATCTCTTCTAAAATACTTCTTATGATGATAACTAACTCTTCTTTTTTTATTGCATTACTGTTTTTAGCTTTTTTTATAACAATAGGAACTTTTTTAACTTGCATCGTTGTCTCATCTTTAGTTAAAAGTTTATATGCATAAATTCCCAATACTATAACACCAATTAATAGTACTAATACCAACAAAAACTTTATAATTATTGATAAAAAACTATTATCTTCTTTTCTCTCTGTATTACCAACTTTAAACCTAAAATAATCATCATCCATATTCATTATCAATCCTAAACTTTAATTTTTATCGTGTTAATTATATCATATATTTTTTATCTAAATTTAAACTTATATATTAAAAAGTAAAAATTTTTTTTCTTGTTACTTATAGTTGCATTAAACTTTTGATTTTACTATTATTCTTTTTGGGTCAAATAGTTCAGTAGCTGTTTTTACAAATGGATGTTCAAGTAGATTTTGAGGGTCTTCTTCTTTTGTTTCTCCTATAACTTCATTTGCTACACAGCTACTACCACAGTTTGCTTCTTGTGTTAGTTCAGATTTTTTTTTTATCTCTTTATTTAAAATCTCCTGTTTTGGAACTTGAGGTTGTTTTATAGCTTTTATAGAGATTTTAACACCTATACCATAGCACTCTTGTACAAAATGCTTTATAATTGATGAACTTTTTCTAAGTATTTCTTTACAACTATCTTTTGCATCTGAGGAAAGATATAAAATTTTTTCTTTAAATTCCACTAAATTAATACTATTTTTAAAACACTCTCCAAGTTCATAGTTTCTATCGTATAAAAGTTTTTGTAACTTTGAAAAAGGTTCTTCTTTATTTTTATCAGATGTTATATCTTTCTTTTCTTGTTTTATATCAACAGCATTACTGTTTAGTGGTATAATCTCATCTTCAATAGCTTCAATAACTTCATCAATATCTTTAAGTTTATTTGCTTCTATCATTTTAAAAAAAGTTAGAGTTAAAATAAAAAGATTATCACTACTTATAGATAAAAGATTTTTTGACTGACTTAAAATCCTAAAATACCTATCTATTAATAGTAAAGAAAACCTACTGTCTTTTTCAAAAAATCTTTCTTTGATATATGATATAAACTCATCTATAACAATTTCAGCTTCATAATCCTCAAGTTCTTTTAAATACTCTATAACTTTTGATTTATCACTTTTCAAGATACTATTAAGTAATTCTTCAAAAAACTCAGGGTCTAAAACACCAAGCATAGATGCAACACTCTTTGCGTCTATGTTTTTATTTGTATAAATTATAGCTTGATCAAGCATAGTTAAAGTATCTCTCAAAGAACCATTTCCAGCACGGGTAAGTATTTTCAATGCATCTTCTTCAAAAGATATTTTCTCTATATTTAAAATATGAGAAAGATGTTTGATTACGTCACTTGAAGCTATTTTCTTAAATCTAAAATGTTGAGTACGACTTAAAATAGTAGCTGGTAATTTGAGTGGATCAGTAGTTGCTAATATAAATTTTACATATGGTGGTGGTTCTTCAAGTGTTTTTAAAAGTGCATTGAAAGCTTCACGAGTAAGCATATGAACTTCATCTATGATAAATATTTTAAATCTTCCATTATTTGGTTTATATTTAGTTTGCTCTATCAAAGTTCTTATGTCATCTATTTTTCTGCTACTAGCACCATCCATTTCTATGATATCAATATGTCGCCCTTCATTTGCATCCATACAATTTGGACACTTTTCACAAGGATTTGAAGTAGGACCTTCATCACAAAGCAGAGCTTTAGCAAATATCCTAGCAGTAGAAGTTTTACCACTTCCTCTTAGCCCAGAAAAAAGATAAGCATGAGAGAGTCTATCTGATTCAAGAGCTTGAGAAAGAGTAATCCTCACACTTTCTTGCCCAATAAGTTCTTTAAACGAATGAGGACGATACTTTAATGCTAAAACTTCCGACACGATTTACCTTTT
>JALUNR010000098.1 GCA_027055005.1 Campylobacterales bacterium | reverse complement strand
ATGGGACTTATCATGATAAAACCAAACAAACCGATCAGTTATGTGGCAGATATTTGTGAAGAAGCTTTGGAAAGGGCAAAAGAGATGGATAAAAAAGATGCTATTTCACTTTTTGGTGAAACTGTTAAGTGGGATGATTATCTTGATGATTTAGGTCTTAGTGATGAACTTGAAAAGGTAGAAGAGATAAATACAGCTTTCACATACAGACTGCTAGAACTTATACAAATGAGTAAAAATGTTAAGTATGAAGGTACGATAAAAGATACTATATGGAAATCAAAACTAGCCTATGTTTTTCAAAGAAATATGGATAAAAAACATCTACCACTTTTAAATACTTTAAATGAAATGATAGAAGATTATCCAAAGGAGTCAAAAATGGTGCTAAGTGAATTTATATATAAAAGGAGAGATTGATGGCAAAAAGAATTGAACTTGATTATACAAAAGATGTAAATCTTTTCGATGAAACTGCAAAAGAGTGGGCAGAGGCGATAGAAAAAACAAAAAAAACTCAAGCTAGAAACTTTTATGAAAAGATTTTAGAACTTGAAAATAAGGCAAAAAATGAAAGCTGGGAAAATGTTTTACCATTTGTTAAAATGCTAAATTCTAAAGTTTCTTATGGAGTTACTAGAAAAGTTGTAAGTTATGAGTTTCAAGATATGATGACTCAATGCATATCTCAAATAAATAAAAGGGAAGATTTAACAAAATTTAAACTGTTTTTTGAAGCAGTTTTAGGATTTTTCAAAGGGAGCAATTAAGATGAAAATAGTAAAACTTACAGGACAAATAGAACTTTTAAGCGGACTTCACATCGGTGGAGGAGATGATACTATGAAGATAGGTGGAATTGATAATGGTGTTATCAAAGATGTCAACAGTGATAAACCTTATATTCCAGGAAGTTCACTTAAAGGAAAGATGAGAAGTCTTTTAGAGTGGCATATTGGTGTTGTAGGGGTTGGTGATGGTTCTCCACATAACTCTAAAGTTCAACTTCCACAAGATGACAAACTTAAACAAAATGCCCAAACTTTACTAAAACTTTTTGGTGATAAAGAGGGTGCTTTTGGTATCACTAGAATCAATGTTGGGGATTGTACTTTGAATGAAACTACAAAAGATATGATTCTTTCAGAAGCCAAATATGAAAATGTTATAAATCGTCAAAAAGGTACAGCAGAGCATCCTAGACAAACAGAAAGAGTTCCAGCTGGTGTAAAATTTAACTATGATATTAGAGTTAAAATCCTTGATGAAGATGATGAAAATGAACTTATCGAGATGGTTAAAAAAGGTTTTGAACTAATAGAGTCAGATTATCTTGGTGGTAGTGGTTCAAGAGGTTATGGTCGTGTAAAATTTATCCCGAGCAATAGTGATGAAGCTTTATAAAACAACAATTTTACCAACTTCCAACTTTGCCACTACACTAAAAGGTGATACTATATTTGGTCAAATTTGTTGGTCTATCAGATATACTTTTGGTCAAGAGAGATTAGAAGTATTGTTAAATGACTACGAAAAAAAACCATTTTTGATAATTTCAGATGGATTTGTAGAAGGATATCTTCCAAAACCAAAGATACCAAGTGAGCTTTTAGGTGAAGATAGTAATAAGAAAAAAGAAAATCGTAAAAAAATATGGCTTACACTTGAAGAGCTAATAAATGGAGATTTTACATCAGCAAGAAAAGATGAAGATATAAACAGTGACAAAGCCATATCTACATTGCACAACAGTATCAATTATAAAACTTTTAGGACAAGCGATGACGGTGACTTTGCACCATATAGTGAAAATGAGTTAATACTGAGCAAAAAAGATATTTATTTTTTGCTAGATGAAAATAAATTTAGTTTAGAAGAGTTAAAACAAGCTTTTGATTTATTATCTCAAAATGGTTTTGGTAAAGATACAACTATCGGAAAAGGAAGATTTGAGTTTGGTGACTTTGAATCAGTAGGAATTTTACAAACTTCAAAGACTTTTATGACACTTAGTCCTTTTTCTCCTAAAGATTTGGTTTGTGATAAGATTTTTTATGAACCTTTTACTAGATTTGGCAAATTAGGTGGAGCAAGAGCTTTTAAAAATGCATTTAAAAAACCTATCCTTTTAGCTGATACTGCAAGTGTTATAGATTTCAATGAAAAAAAATCAATACAATATATCGGTCAAGCTATAAAAAATATTTCAAATACTTATCAAGATACAGTACATCAAGGATATAGTATGGTTATACCTATCAAGGAGCTTTCATGAAAGATTTAAAGATCTATCATCTAAAACTCACAATTATTTCACCATTACATATCGGTACGGGTGAGAGTTTTGAACCGACAAATTTTGTAATAGATAATGAAAAGCTATATGAGTTTGATGAAATACTTTTTTACAAAAGTTTATCTCCTTTAGACAAAAAAACTCTTGATAATAAAATGTCTAACTGGCTTCAAATCATAGAATTTTATAAAACTAAAAAAGAACAAGCTAAACAGTTGGCTTATTTTGAATGTAGTGTATCAAAAGAGGTACAAAAAAAGTATGATGCAAAAAATCCAAATCAACTAATAATAAACAAAACTTTTAAAAATCCAAATACACACAGAGCTATCATAACTGGTAGTAGTATCAAAGGTATGCTAGATACAGTTTTAAAAATCTATGCTAAACCAGAAGTAGCATCAAATGAAGAGAGGCAACAACTTATCATTTCTGATGCTTTACTTGTTAATGGTGATGTTGAGATTGGTTTTAGTTATCGAAAACATAGAGTAAAAAATAA
>JALUNR010000097.1 GCA_027055005.1 Campylobacterales bacterium | reverse complement strand
TACTTGAGGCAAAAGAGTTCCCTGTCGTAACTTTTTGCAAAGAAGTTATCAAATCTTCTATAATTTTATTGTGTAACTTAAATAAGACTTTTGCATCAAAACCTTTTTCATAGTTTTTAAAACTTATCATATCTATTTGACTAATAGCATCTATAAAATGTTCACACTTTGTAAGTTTATTAAAATTTTTTCTATCAAATTTTAAAATATTGTTAAATTTTTGTTTAATTATTTTTTCATTTTTAAGTATATCATTTTTGAAAGTTTTATTTCCACTTATATAAGCATTACTTCCACCCCGATGCAATTCTAAGTAATAAATCAAAGAATGGACTTTTTTGATATATTTTAGGGCTACTAATTGCTCATCATAAGTCTTTTCTTTACCAATATAATTCATCAAAGTAGTTTTTGATGGCATTATCAAAAGTATAAATAATACAGAGACCGATGCAACTATCTTACTTTTAAAAGAAAATTTATTCATCAACTTTATGAGTGGATTTAAAATTTTCTTAAATATCAAAACTACTCCTTATAATTTATATTTACATTATATCAATAAGATATTAAGGCAAACTTATTACAAATTTTATCCCTTTCCCCTCTTCACTCTCTACTTTTATATCCCCATCTAGTTTTCCTTTTACAAGGTTGTAAACTATATTCATGCCAAGTCCACTTCCACCTTTTCCTCTCTTTGTAGTAAAAAATGGATCAAAAATCTTCTGTTTTTGTTCTTCATTTAAACCTTTACCATTGTCTTGATAAACAACTTTTAAGTTTTCACCATCTACTGATGCAGATATCTTCATCTCTCCTTCATCTATGTTTTCAAATCCATGAATCATACTATTCATGATAAAGTTAGTAAAAATCTGTGAAAATGCACCTGGATTTGAGTTTAGTCTTATATTTGAGTCTATATCAAGGACTACTTTATGTTTTGTCTTTTTTATTTCATTGTGTAAAGAGAGAAGTATCTCCTCCATATACTCTTTTAAGTTAAACTCTCTATCTTCATCACTACTTTGATCAACTGCAACTTGTTTAAAACTCTTTACTAACTCAGCTGCTTTTGTTAGATTATTTTGAATAGACTGATTTAAAGTTTTATTTGTTTCCAGATAATTTTTAAAATCCTCTTCACTCAAACTTCCATCAAAAAACAACTTCTCAAGTTTTTCACCCTCTTCAAAAAGATAAGTTATCCCAGTAAGAGCCATTCCTACAGGAGTATTTATCTCATGAGCAACTCCAGCTACCATTCCACCTAAACTAGCCATCTTTTCAGACTCAACTAGTTTAGCCTCAGACTCTTTTATCTCTACAATCTTTTCTTCTAACTCTTTATTTAACTTTGCTAACTGACCATAACTATTTTTTAACTCGTTTGATTTTAACTGTTTTATCTCCCTTTCTCTAAAAAAACTTTGATAAGTTGCATATTGTAAAACAAAATTATCAATATAGTAATCTCTAAAATCTTCACTATCCTTAATATCAAAGAAAAATAATGATGTCAAAGTTTGATTTACATTTATCCCCATAAACTCACCAAAAGTAGAAAATCCTATAAAAGGTATATCATCAAAAGCTCTCACTTTATCAAGCCCATCAGGATTAAAAACTCTTCTCAAAACACAATCATTTAAAACTCCACCTATAGGATTTGAAGGTTTTCCACTCAAAAACTTATCAAAATCCTCTTGTGTATGTTTAACTATATCAGTCATAGCACAAAGATACAGTTCATCCCCAAAATCAACATCTATATAAAAGTAAACTATTTTCTCTTTAATATCAACTTTAGAAACACTTCGTATATAGAGTTCATTTTCTATCTCTAAACCTAATGCCAACTTATTAAACCTATACTCTAATTTTTCTGGTTTACACTTAAAAATTGAACAAAAATAATCTATTATATTTTCACTCTCTTCTCTTCCTTTTCTCTTTACACTTTTTACATATCTCAAAACTGGATCAGCTTCTACAACTGTAAAAGAGTACTTTGTCTTTTTAAAGTTTTGAGTTTTAAATATACCAAATCTTTTATCATCTTGCATCTGAACCAAGGCTATTACTGCATTATGATGCAAAACTTTTTCTCCATCAAACAAAAAAGTCTCTTTAAAATCAAACTTTACACCAGCACTTCCACCTATTATATTGCAAGGAAATTTTCCACTTCTATACATAGCTTCTATAAAAAAGTTTTCAGAGTTTGAAACTCCATCTATAAAAGTAAGTGCAAAATCTCTCTTAAAGTCTATATCATCTCTTATCTCTAAACTTCTTATCTCTTTTTCTATCTCTTCGACTCTTTGACTGGGTGTTTTTGTTATATTTTTTTCTAAAATATCCTCATTGTGAAGACCAACTCTATGTATATCTATACTTTTTATAAGCTTTTGGCTAAAACTTTGAAGCACTATACTATCCCAACTCTCACTTGCCTCCAAATATATACTAGAGTTTTTAGATATATCTATATTTGCCAACTCTCCTGCACTAGAAGATAAGATCACTTTTATATCATCACCAAAAAACTCTTTTATCTTTAAACTTATCTTTTCAAAATCCAAGTGAGGAGAAACAAATCCTAAAACAAACTTAGTTTGAGAATCTTTAAATAATAATTTTTCAAGATTTTTTTCATTTAAAGTTGATGATGATAGCTTTATATTTTTAACAAATTCATTTCCACCTACTTCCACATCTACCTTTTTTACACTTTCAGGAGCAATCTTATCAAGATTTTCAAAAAACAAATCCACTAGCTTTGGCTCAAAATGCTTACCTCT
>JALUNR010000096.1 GCA_027055005.1 Campylobacterales bacterium | reverse complement strand
ACTTAAAATGAAGCTGGAGAATAAATCTCTAGCTTCACAAATATTTTATATTTTTATGTTATCTTCCATCTCATCAAAAAAAGGGGAAGATATGATTTTGAGATTTATAGCATTTATATTTTTACTGCTGTTTTTACAAGCTTGTTCACCTGTTTATAAAGTTGTATATGATTATCAACCTCCATCTAGTAAGCATGGTCAAAAAAAGTTAGAGCAGTGCTATATAGATAAAAAAAGTTGCTTAGAAAGATGTAACCAAAAAAACAGATTATGTAAACAAAAAGCAAAACTAGAAGCCAAAAGAGAGTATCAGCAAAGATTATTTGACTATAGATCTAAACTATCAACTTATAACTACAAAATGAGAAAAAAAGATGATTTAGAAGAGAGATTTACCTTTTATCAAGATGTTTGTAAAACTAAACAAGACAAATATGCCTGCACTAAAGCTACTGATTATGAATCCAAGTTAAGAGAGTTAAAATACCTATATAAACCAACAAAGCCAAATGAATACAATATATACACAAATATAGTACAAAATAGTTGTCAAGAAAATTGTGGATGTGATGATTTGTTTAGAAGTTGCTATATCTCAGCTGGAGGATATGTAAGTAGTCATAAAGTTTGTATTAGAAATTGTGATTAAAATTATAAAAAATATGTAAAATCAAGCTAATTCTTAAGTAATACTTTAATAATATAATCTCCTTACAAATTTAAGGAGATGTTATGCAAACTATAAGTGAACTTATCATTGATAATAACAATGTAGCTTTTAACCCTATGATGGGAAACAGTTATAAGCTAAATGATAGTGCAAAGTATATTTTAGACCTTTTAAAAGAGGGAAAAAGTAAAGATGAAATAATCGACAAATTATCAAAAGAGTATGAAGTAGATAAAAAAGAGCTTTTTATAGATGTAAGCGACTTTATATCTAAACTAAAAATTTATGGATTAGTTCAATGAAAATAGCTGTAAGTGGATTAAACAATACAGATAATCCAGCTCCAGGGATACCTGTAATAAAAAGTTTAAAAGAAACTCATCAACTTATAGGTCTTAGTTATGATCCAAATGAGCCTGGAAACTATATGGGATTAACTGAAAAAAATTATCTTATGCCATATCCATCTTTAGGATATGAAGAGTTAAAACAAAGACTTTTATATATAAAAGAAAAAGAAAATATAGAAGCTATTATCCCAAATCTTGATGCAGAACTTCCTTTATATATAAAATACCAAGATGAAATAGAAGAGATGGGAATAAAACTCTGCCTGCCATCACTAAAAAACTTTGAACTTAGAAACAAAAACAAACTAGATTCTCTATCCAAAGAGTTAGATATAAGTTATCCAAAAACTATAGAAGTTACCTCTATCGAAGAGCTTAAGAAGGCAAGTGAAGAGTTAAACTTTCCTATGATGGTGAAGGGAAACTATTATAAAGCATATATGGCTCATAACATTGAGAGTGCAGTTGAGTACTTTTATAAAATCTCAAATGAGTGGGGTTTCCCTATACTAACCCAAGAGGTAGTAAGTGGTCAAGAGATAAATCTAGTTGGTGTTGCTGATGGAAAAGGTGAGTTAAAAGGAGCAGTAGCTATCAAAAAGCTAACTACTACAGATGTTGGGAAAATTTGGACTGGAATAACAATACAAAATGAAAAACTTATCTCAATAGCTAAAGATTTTGCTAAAAAAACTGGATGGAGAGGTCCATTTGAACTTGAATGTATGGTAAATATGAACAATGTTTATCTAATAGAGATAAATCCAAGATTTCCAGCTTGGGTTTACTTTGCTACTGAAGTTGGAGTAAATCTACCTGAGATGGTTATAAATATCATGAATAACAAAGAGTTCAAATCAAATTTAGAGTATCAACCAAACAAAATGTATGTAAGATTTGTAGAAGAACTTGTTACAGATTTTACAGATTTTACAACACTACTTTCAAAAAAGGAAATTTAACATGAAACAATATCAAAAACCAACAATAAACAGAATAGACTTTGCCCTAGCTTCAAAATATGGAAGTCCAGTTAGAAGTCAAAAGATAAGAAGTAGTATAGACGGAGTTAGTGTAAATGACTTAACTAAAAAGTTTGGCTCTCCTTTATTTGTATTTTCTCAAAAGCAGATAGAGGAAAAATATAACACTTTGTATGAAGCATTTAGTTCAAGATATCCTGATGTAGAGTTTGGATGGAGTTATAAGACAAACTATTTAAATCAAATATGTAAAATTTTTCACAAACTAGGATCAATAGCTGAAGTTGTAAGTGAGTTTGAGTATCAAAAAGCAAGAGCTTTAGGTATAGATGGGAAAGATATTATTTTTAATGGTCCATATAAACCTAAAAAAGATTTAAAAATTGCAGTGCAAGAGGGAGCTAAAATACATATAGATCATCTTTTTGAGATAAATGACCTTGAAGAAATAGCAGATGAACTAGATATGAAAATTCCAGTTGCCATAAGAGTAAATATGGATATAGGAGTATATCCTCAATGGAGTAGATTTGGCTTTAACTATGAAAGTGGTGATGCTTATGAAGCTATAAAAAGGATAAAAGAAAATGATAAGTTATATCTAACGGGACTGCACTCTCATATAGGAACATTTATGTTAGATGCAAATGCTTATAGAATGGCTACTACAAAACTGATGCAGTTAAGAGAAAGAGTGGAAAGAGATTTTGGATATGAGATAGAGTATATAGATCTTGGAGGTGGTTTTGCTAGTAAAAACAATCTAAAAGGGGTTTATCAATCAAGTGAAGTTATCATACCAACTGCTGATGATTATGCTGAGGCTA
>JALUNR010000095.1 GCA_027055005.1 Campylobacterales bacterium | reverse complement strand
GATGGTTATATTTATGGTATTGGTAAAACAAATAAAGGTATATTGACAATAGTTAATGTTAAAGCACTTTTGAAGAGGGATTTTTAATAAAAACTTAACTTAAAAAGTAAAATTTATTTTATATATTGTTATAAAGTAAAGTTTTCTATACTTCTTTTATAAAAGGAGTATAGAATGAAGTTGATATTGATATTGTTTTTTAGTATAAGTATGTGGGCTAACTTTTTTGTTATAGATAATGGTAAGGTCATAGAAGTAGTGAATGAACCTGATAAAAATATTCAAATAATAGGTTCAAATGGTAAAATTTTAAAAAAATTTAAAAGATATTATCATAAGAAGAAAAATCATAGAAAAAGATATAAAAATAAAAAATTTTCTAAAAAATATGTAAAACTAAAAAAGATAAGAACTTATACTAAAAAAAGAAAATATATATTTAAAAAAGTCGTTAGAAAAAATCATAAAAAAAGACTCAAAGATTTGATTGTTATTAGGACTTCAAAAAGGATTTTGGAGTTTTATCAAAATGGTAAATGGGTGAAAAACTATAAAGTTGCTGTTGGTAAAGCTGGTTGGAAAGTTTATGGTAAGTTTTGGATTAGAAAAAAGGTAAAATGGCCAGATTGGATTCCAACAAAAAGAATAAAAGAAGAAAATCCAAGGTTGCCTGATATTGTGAAAGGTGGTCCTAGGAATCCTTTAGGTCCAAGAGCTCTTTATTTGGGATACAGCAGTATTAGAATTCATGGTACTAATAATCCTAAATCAGTAGGTAAAGCATCTAGTCATGGGTGTTTCAGGATGAAAAATAAAGATATAATGGAACTCTTTAATATGGTTAAAAAAGGTACTCCTGTTTATATTAAGTAAGTATTTTCTTTCCTAATCTGAAGTTATTTGCTGTCATAAGATGGATTTTTGGGTGGAAGCTCAGAAGTTCATCGAAAGTTTTTTTACTAAGTTCAAAGCCTATTTTTTCTTCTTCTATACTAGATTTTTGTTTTGCTTCATATAGTTTTTCACTCCAAGATTTTGGTACTGTGATACCAGGAACATGAGAAGTTAAAAATTGAGCAGTTTTAAGTTTTATTATTGGGAAAAAACCTATTATTAAAGTAGCTTTATTATTATTTGCTTCTATTTTAGCTTTTTCAAATATCTCTAGTAGATTTTTTGCATTTTCTATGGAATATATAGGTTGAGTTATTATTCCGATCACACCTCTTTCTAATTTTTCTCTTAATTTCTTTTGTAGTGTTTTAGGATTTTTTGCATAAGCATTACTTACTGCAAATGGATAGATAGTTTTTGGTTGTATTTCTAAATTTCTACCAGCATAGTCAATACCCGCATTAAAACATTTTATTATTTCTAGTAAAAGGGTAGAGTTTCCTTCAAAAACTCCTTTTACATTTGGTTGATCACTCATTGATGCACTATCTCCCGTTAAGGCTAAAATAGCTCTTATATTAAACTCATTTGCTCCTAACAAAGAAGATTGAAGTCCTATTTTATTTCTATCTCTCATACTTATTGTAGCAATTGATGGTTTGTTAAAAGTACTTTGAAGTTTTAGTGCCGCAAAAAGTGAACTATATTTCATTTTTGCTAAAGGTGAATCTGTAACAGAAAATCCATCTATATGTTTGTACAGTTCTAACTCTTTTATAGTTTTTATTATTGGTTCAAAAGTTGCTGAGTGTTTAGGAGTGGTTTCAAGTGTAATAAATTTTCCATTTTCTAAACTTTGTACAAATTTTTTAAACATTTTTGCTCACTTTTGATAAAATTTTGGCTATTATAACAAAATTTAATTAGAGGGGCTAAAATGAATAAACTTTGTGTATTTGATTTTGATTCTACACTAATGGATGGAGAAACGATAGATTTTTTAGCTGATGAATTAGGTATAAAAGAAGAAGTAGCTAGTATTACAGAGGAAGCGATGCAAGGTAGGCTTGATTTTTTTGAAAGTATAAATAAAAGAGTATCTTTGCTTAAAGGTCTTGATGTTAAAAAAGTTGATGAAATTTGTCATAATTTGCCCTATATGAGGGGAGCAGAAGAAACAATAAAAGAGTTAAAAAAATTAGGTTATACAGTAGTTTGTTTTAGTGGTGGATTTTCAAATGCAACTTCTTATGCTAAAAATATTTTAGGATATGATGTTGATTTTTCAAATATTTTACATCAAAAAAATGGAATACTTACAGGACTTGTTGGTGGAGAGATGCTTTTTGATTTTTCAAAAGGTCAGATGATTCAAAAACTACAAAAAATCTTAAATGTTTCAAAAAATAACACTTTAGTTGTTGGAGATGGTGCAAATGATAAATCAATGTTTGTTTATGCCGATATTAGAGTTGCTTTTTGTGCAAAAGAGATTTTGAAAAAAGAAGCAAATTTTATAGTAGAAGAGAAAGATTTAACAAAAATTTTAAATATTAAGGAAATATAATGAAAAAATATATACTAGCTATCAGTTTAGTATTTTTTATAAGTGGATGTACTCAAGAAAGTCAAAATAAGATAGGAAGAGCTATACAAAACTGGACGGGAAGCCATGGTGTTTTAAAAGTTTTTTCTGGAGGAAAGATTATGTCGGAATATTTTGAAATAGATAAACTATCAACGGCTTATGGTACAAATGATAATAGACCAAGACCATACAGATATGGATATGGTTATCTTGACCAAAATAAAAATGGAATTTTAGATAAAAATGAAAAGAGAAAAAAAATATATTTTGAGGTAGGATCATATGATCAATATACTTTTTATGATGATCCAAATCAATAGTGTTTTAGTATGAATTTAATTGAATTTTTTAAA
>JALUNR010000094.1:1228-2841 GCA_027055005.1 Campylobacterales bacterium | reverse complement strand
TTTGTTCGATAATTTAGAAAAAGCTTTTAGAGTCGCTATCTGCCATATGGCCCCAAGCTAATTTTGATCCACCTAAGAGATGAAAATGCAAGTGCATCACTTCTTGACCACCATTTTGACCATTATTTGTTATGAGTCTATAGCCATTTTTATCTAAACCAAGCAGTTTCGCAACTTCTTGTATAAAAGAAGTCATGTCTGCCATAATTTGGGGTGTAACTTCTTGAAAGTTCAAAACTTCAACTTTTGGAATTATGAGTATATGAATTGGTGCTTTTGGATTTATATCATGAAAAGCCAAAAAATCATCATTTTCCAAAACCTTATTGCACGGAATTTCACCTTTTATTATCTTGCTAAATATAGTCATGTTCGTATCCTTAAAATATATATATTGTTATTATACTGTTTTTTAGATAAAATATTATTAACAAGTAAAACAATGAAGTAAAAGGTATAAATTGTGGGCTTAATTAAAAAACTGGTGCAAAATTTTCTATTTTTTCTATAATTAAACAAATACAAATCAACTAAATTTAGCTTCAAACTTTTACTCAATTCTCGATGCAGTTCTTTTAGCACTTATAAAAAGCAAAGCCTGAATTGAGTACACTTTCATTAGTAAAATATTTTTTAAAAGAAGGAAATGCAATTGACTGGAGAAGAGTTTAATCCGTTACTATTAAATCATGTTCACGAATCATCACCTCAAAAAAAACACTAGTTAATAAAGCTCATTGGGGTGGGTGAATCTATGAAGCATGAAGCTATGGAGGCAAAAATATGAAAGTTCTTATAACGGGTGGTGCTGGATACATCGGATCACATACACTCATCGCACTTAGTGTTGCTGGTTATGACTTTGTAGTCTATGATAACCTCTGTAACTCCTCGCAAGAATCACTCAAAAGAGTCTCTCAAATCGTAAGCAAAGATATAGAGTTTGTAGAGGGCGATATAAGAGACAAAGAGAGATTGCAAGAAGTATTTAATAAGTACGATATAGATTCCGTTATACACTTTGCAGGGCTTAAAGCTGTAGGCGAATCCGTAGAGAAACCCTTAAAATATTATGATAATAATGTCAATGGCACATTGGTGCTTCTAAGTGTTATGCAAGAGTTTAAATGCAAAAAGATAGTCTTTAGCTCCTCAGCTACAGTTTATGGAGACCCTGCAACTACTCCTATAAAAGAAAATTTTCCAGTAGGTGCCACTACAAATCCATATGGAACAAGTAAGTATATGATAGAGCGAATTCTTGAAGATTTAGTCATAAGCGACAACTCATTTCAAACAGTGATTCTTAGATACTTCAACCCAGTAGGTGCTAATGAGAGTGGAACCATAGGCGAAGACCCAAATGGTATCCCAAATAACCTTATGCCTTTTATCTCTCAAGTAGCAGTGGGCAAAAGAGAATTTTTAAGTGTTTTTGGCGGAGACTATGATACTAGAGATGGAACAGGAGTAAGAGATTACATCCATGTAGTAGATTTAGCAGATGCACATGTAAAAGCACTAAACTACATAAACTCCAAGCAATTCAACATTAAAAATTCAACATTTAACATTGGAACAGGCGTAGGCTGCTCTGTTTTGGATATGGTAAA
>JALUNR010000094.1:0-1128 GCA_027055005.1 Campylobacterales bacterium | reverse complement strand
GGAAAAGTAAACTATGTTCTTAAAGCTCTTATAAACAAGGGTTTCATAAAAGCAGAAGTTTTTTTAAACGCCCAAAATAAAAGAAAGTACTCTTACCTCTTAACAGATGATGGGATAAAAGAGAAAATAAGTCTTACAAAAAAGTTTATAGTTAGAAAAAAAGCTGAGTATGAAGAGCTTCAGAGAGATTTGGAAGTGATGGGTAATACCGACTTTAGTCGGTAAGAAGTTGGCTTGAAAGATACTGGTTAAAACTGGTGTTACGGGAAAAAGGAAAGATATGAAAATAGCAGTAGCAGGAACAGGATATGTTGGTATATCAAACGGTGTACTTTTAGCACAACACAACGAAGTAGTAGCATTAGATATTGTGAAAGAAAAAGTAGATATGTTAAACAATGGTATATCTCCAATAGAAGATAAAGAAATATCCGAATATCTACCAAAAATAATTCAAAATTCAAAATTAAACATTAAAAATTCTTTTCGAGCAACCCTTGACAAAGAAGAAGCATATAAAGATGCTGAGTATGTCATCATTTCAACTCCAACTGATTATGACCCCCAAACAAACTACTTCAACACAAAAAGTATAGAAGCAGTTATAAAAGATATTGTAGAGATAAACCCCAATACAACTGTAATCATCAAATCAACAGTACCAGTTGGATATACAAAACAACTCAATGAACAATTCAAAATTCAAAATTCAAAATTCAAAATTATTTTCTCTCCCGAGTTCTTGCGAGAGGGAAAAGCACTTCATGATAACCTCTACCCAAGTAGAATCATAGTTGGAGAGAAGAGTGAGAGAGCAGAAAAATTTGCTAACTTACTCGCCCAAGGTGCCATAAAAGAAAATATAGAGATACTACTCACAGACTCCACAGAAGCAGAAGCGGTTAAACTCTTCTCAAACACTTACTTAGCTATGAGAGTTTCTTACTTCAATGAGCTTGACTCTTATGCTCAGACTCATGGTCTCAGCTCAAAAGACATCATAAATGGTGTAGGACTTGACCCTCGCATAGGAACTCATTACAATAACCCTAGCTTTGGGTATGGTGGGTATTGTCTTCCTAAAGATACAAAACAGTTAAGAGCTAACTATGCTGATGTTCCTAGTAA
>JALUNR010000093.1 GCA_027055005.1 Campylobacterales bacterium | reverse complement strand
TTGTATATGTTAGTCGAGCTGGATATAAGTTAGAGGGATTTTTAAAAGAGATTGATTTAAGTATAGAAGATAAAGAGTGTTTAGATATAGGAAGTAGTACAGGAGGATTTGTTCAAGTTTTACTTTTAAATGGAGCCAAAGAGATAGTAGCTGTGGATGTAGGCAGTAACCAACTTCATGATAGTTTGAAAGAAGAAAAAAAAGTTAAAAGCTATGAAAATACAAATATTAAAGATTTTAAAATTCCTATGAGATTTGATATAGTAACTTGTGATGTATCATTTGTAGGGGTTGAGAGTATTTTAAAAGATATAGATAGATTAAGCAAAGAGGATATTATCATACTTTTTAAACCTCAGTTTGAAGTTGGAAAAGATGTTAAAAGAGATAAAAATGGGGTTGTGAAAGATAAAAAGGCGATAGAGTTTGCTAAAAAAAGATTTGTAAGTGAGTGTTTTAAACTTGGATGGGAAAAAGTTTGTGAAAAAGAGTCAGTTTTAAAAGGGAAAGAGGGAAATGTTGAGATTTTCTACTACTTTAAAAAGTGATGAGATAACTTCTATCGCAATAGGTGGATTTGATGGTATGCACAAAGCTCATCAAGCACTTTTTGAAAAGCTAGATGATAGTGGAGTTTTACTAGTTATAGATAAAGGATTTTCAAATCTAACTCCAGATGATACAAGAAATAAGTTTTTTAAAAATGGAAGTGTGTTTTTAGATTTAAAAGATATAAAAGAGTTTAGTGATATAGAGTTTGTAGAATTTTTAAAAAAAAGTTTTCCAGCTTTAAAAAAGGTTGTTGTTGGGTATGATTTTGGGTTTGGTAAAAATAGAAGTGGAGATTTACAACTTTTAAAAAAAGAGTTTGATTTAGAAGTAGTAGATGAAATAAAAGTTGATGACATAAGTGTTCACTCACAAACTATAAGAGAGCTTTTAAAAGATGCAGATATAAAAAGAGCCAACAAACTACTTGGAAGAGAGTATGAGATAACTGCATTAACTAAAAACGGACAGGGGCTTGGAAAAGAAAAACTAGTTCCTACTATAAACTTACAAAAATCAAACTTTTTACTGCCTAAAAGTGGAGTTTATGCCTCAAAAACAAAGATTGATGAAGTGTGGGAAAAAAGTATAACTTTTATAGGGCATAGAGTTTCAACTGATGGAGAGTTTGCTGTTGAGACTCACTTGATAGAAAAAAATATAGACTTTTTACCAAACGAAGTTAGTATAAAGTTTTATGATTTTGTTAGGGATAATAAAAAATTTGATACAATGAAATCTTTAAAAAAACAGATAGAAGATGATATAGAAAAAACAAAGGAAATCCTTGAAGCAAAATAGCTCTTTAGAAAAAAATGCTCCACTAGTAGCAACCTCTCTTTCGCTTATTTTAGCAGTTGTTAAGCTTAGTGTCGGATTGATGAGTGGCTCAGTAGCACTGTTAGCTAGTGCAATGGATTCTATAATGGATATGTTTGTATCTATATTTAACTTTTTGGCTTTAAAGATAAGTGATAAAAAACCAACTGATGAGTTTAGTTACGGATATGGTAAAGTAGAGGCTATAGTCGCGACACTTGAGGGCTTACTAGTTTTAGGAAGTGGACTTTATATCATATATGAAGCTATAAAGAAGTATTTTAACAAAGAGATAGTAACTCATGTTGACCTTTCTATCTATGTCATGATATTTTCACTTATTATTGTGTTTGTTATAGTGGCATTTTTATCTTATGTAGTTAAAAAGAGCAATAACTTAGTTATCAAAGGCGATCTACTTCACTATAAGACTGACCTTTTTTCTAACTCTGCAGTTTTACTCTCTTTGGTTATCATATACTTTACAAAATGGTACTGGATAGATGTTGTATTTGGTTTAGCAATAGGAGTATATATAGCTAAAGAGTCTTTTGAACTAATAAGAGAGGGAGTTGAAGTACTACTTGATGCTTCGCTTCCTAAAGAAGAAGTTGAAAAGATAAAACATATAATAAGAACAACTAGAGGGATAAGTGATTTTCACTTTTTAAAAACTCGTCATGCTGGGAAGTTTAAGTTTGTAGAGGTTCATATAGTGCTTGATAACCATCATATCTCTTTGCATGATGCTCACATAATAGCTGATAGAGTTGAAGATGCTATAAAAACAATAGATGATAAGGCTAATTGGCATATCATGATACATTTAGATCCAGTGGATGATTCTGAGGGACATAAATACTAAGGAAAATAATGACAAATATATTTATAATAATAACAAATAGATTACTAAAACTTATAGGGGCTTTAACAAAAGGTTTTTCATATATATTTCATTTTTTCTTTCCTAATAAGAGATTTACAATACCAAAACAAAGCCAACCTTTAATAAAATCAAACAAACAAACTATTATCCCAAAAATTATATGGCAAACAAATTATACAAACAAAGTTACACTTCCAGTTTTCTTAAACTATCTAGCAATCAGAGCTTTTTCTCCAACATATGAGTATAGATATATGGGAACTGAAGATAGAGATGAGTTTATGAAAAAAAATGCTCCTAAGAGACTATATGATGCATTTTCACTTTTAAATGATGGTGCAGCTCAAGCTGATGTTTGGAGACTTTTTGTACTTAATCATATAGGTGGAGTTTATCTTGATATTGATGCACATTTGGTTTGGCCTTTGGAGTGGATTATAAAAGATGATGATGAAGAGGTGATTTTAAAAAATAAAATACATTTTACAAATTATTTTATGGCAAGTAGTAAAAATAATTCCTTATTAATAGAAGCATTAGATTTAATAATAGAAAATATAGAAAAAAGAAAAAGTAATCTAGGAATTTATAGTTTAACA
>JALUNR010000092.1 GCA_027055005.1 Campylobacterales bacterium | reverse complement strand
TTATCGAAAGTAAAAAATATTCTTCAAGAGAAGAGTTCGATGCAAAGCTTGTAAAAGAGTTAAAAAAGAGTAGATTAGACTTAGTTGTATTAGCTGGTTTTATGCGAATTTTAACACCTATTTTTACAAAAGAGATAGAAGCTATAAATATTCATCCATCTTTATTACCACTTTTTAAAGGTTCAAAAGCTATTGAAAGAAGTTTTGAAAGTGATATGAAAGTAGCGGGAGTAAGCATACATAAAGTAAGTGAAGAGTTAGATGGTGGTAAAATTTTAGCTCAAGAATGTTTTAACAAAGAAAATATGAGCTTTGATGAGTTTGAAAAAAGGATACATAAGATAGAATACGATTTGTATCCAAAAGCGATACTAAAATATTTAAATATTAAATAAGGGGAAAATATGAGCAATATTTTAAAAATAGGAAAATATGAATTTTCAAGTAGATTAATAGTTGGTAGTGGAAAATATCCAGACTTTAAAACAACAAAAGATGCAACACTAGCTAGCGAATCTAACTTGATAACAGTTGCTGTAAGAAGAGTAAATATAACTAGTCCCGATGAAGAAAATCTTATGGATTATTTTAAAGACACTGATGTACAGATTTTACCAAATAGTGCAGGATGTACAACAGCTGAAGATGCTATAACTCTTTTTAGGATGGTAAGAGAAGCAACTGGAATCGACATCATAAAGATGGAAGTTATAGGTGATACTGCAAAAACACTATATCCAGATGTTATGGCAACCCTTGAAGCTACAAAAGTTTTAGCAAAAGAGGGATTTACCATCATGGCATATACAAATGATGACCCTATTATGGCTAAAAGATTAGAGGATGCTGGAGCTGCTGCAGTTATGCCACTGGCTGCACCTATAGGGAGTGGTTTAGGTATCCAAAACAGATACAATGTCCTTTTTGTAAAAGAAGCTGTCAAAGTTCCAGTAATAGTAGATGCAGGAATAGGTTGTGCAAGTGATGCAAGTATAGCTATGGAGATAGGAGCTGATGGAGTTTTAACAAATACGGCTATTGCTCAGGCAAAAAATCCTATTTTGATGGCAGAAGCTATGAAGTTAGCTGTACAAGCAGGAAGAAAAAGTTTTGAAGCTGGAAGGATTTTAAAAAGACCTTTTGCCACCGCAAGTAGCCCTACTGAGGGGCTTATAGAGTTTAGTAAATAAAATTTGCAAATTTTTTAAAAAAACTCTTGACATTTTAAGGTTTTTAAGGTATTATCTCAACCTCAAAGCGATTGATTTACTTTGAGGTTGCATCGGAGTGTAGCGCAGCCTGGTTAGCGCACCTGGTTTGGGACCAGGGGGTCGAAGGTTCGAATCCTTTCACTCCGACCATTTAAAAAATATAAAAATAAGACCTGATATATGGTGGGTGTAGTTCAGTTGGTTAGAACACCAGTTTGTGGCACTGGGGGTCGCGGGTTCGAATCCCGTCATCCACCCCATTGCCAAGTAGCAGACGATGCGCTCGTGGCTCAATTGGATAGAGCAACAGACTTCGGATCTGTAGGTTATAGGTTCGACTCCTATCGAGCGTGCCACTTATTTTTATACTATTGTTATTTTGTGCGCTCGTAGCTCAGCTGGATAGAGCATCGCCCTTCTAAGGCGAGGGTCTCAGGTTCGAATCCTGACGGGCGTACCACTTTTTAAGGTGAGAAAGATATAATCACCTTTTATTTTTGTGCGGATGTGGTGAAATTGGTATACACGCCAGACTTAGGATCTGGTGCCTCACGGCGTGGAGGTTCAAGTCCTCTCATCCGCACCATTTATTTATTGAAACCTCTAGCATATATTTTAAGATAAATTGTCTTTTTTTAATATTTTAAATAATTTGTACTCTACATTTAAGCTATCTTCTAAATAAAATACTTTTTTATCAGATACTAAATCAAAAAATAATACATTTAAAACGAGTTTATTTCCTTCCTCCTTTTGATACAAATATCGTAAGTTTAAATGTTTATTATTATATGGATATATCAAATAAAGTTTTGAGCATTCTTTATACTTTGTACCATAAGCATACAGTTGGTACATATCAGCTTGAGAAATATCTTTTTCATCTTTAATAATTTTCCATTTTGTATCTGCTATAAGCTGTTCATCTTCATTTATGACTATATCAGGTCGTAATGCAAATTTATTTGGTTCTTCTACAAGATATTTTCCTTTATCTTGCAAACTAATATTTAAGCCTTTTTTCTTTAAATAACTCCCAACATATGATTCAAATAGTAAATTCATATCAAAAAGTAATGCAAAAGCTATATCACTTCCTTTATAAGGACTATATGAATTTTCTAGCAAAAATGTTCTACACCAGAGAAGTATTTGCTCATAATCCTTCATCTGTCGATTTAGCTTGATTTTTGTAAAATCGTTTTTAATATTATGGGCTACTCCTATAGCATCAAAGACGAATAAAAATTCTCGTATTCTTTGTTGGTTGTGATTTGATCTCGACTTTTTATATAGAAACTCTAAAGTAGTCTTAATAAACCTGTTCTCTATCCTATCACTCAAAAACTCTTGATACTCCACAAAGAATCTCTCTTTATGGATGTAGTTCATTTGGATTTGCTGACTTGTTTTTAACTTACCTTTTAAAAACTTGATATTCTCTTCTTTTGTAATGTAATCAGACTTGAGACCTTTTTTTAAAAGTTTTGACAACTCATCAAGAAACATTGTTATAAAAATTTCTAACAGTGGCATTTTTGAGCTTTTTAGATGTGCCATATTGAAGTTTTTAAATGGGGATTTTTTTAATGTTTTGAGCATCTTAATCAAGATTTTTTTGGATGAATCTGTATCAAGGTTTTGTATCTTTGGTAGTATTTCAATCGTTGTGCCATCTTTTATTTGAATGACACCAACATAATTTTGAGCCTGCAGTATTTCACCAAGACCTTTTTTATAAGATGGCTTCAAGAAGAGTGTTTGTTCATTGTTTTTTAAAATAAACTGCTTTAAATCGTAAAAAACATTTTTAGGTACAGCTAAATTCTTAGAAGAATCTAACTGATACTTATTATCTTTGTCATAGTAAATAGAACGATATTCTAAAATTGAAAAACTATTTTTCATATATTTTTATGTAACTCTCTGGAGTATTAAAAGCTTTTTCATTAATTTCGTACATAATTGGTTCGTCATCAATATCTAAAGAGTCTAAGCCATTTTCTCCAAACAACTCTTTCATGCTATAGTTGGATTTAACTCTAATAAAGTGAAGAGTTTCATCCTCTTTTTGATTATCACCAAGAACCAATCTAATTTTCTCCCAATCATCGTAAAAGTACTCTTGCAGTAATGGTATGATTTTATTTTTAAAAATATTACTTAAAGTATTTATATCGCTATTATCTTTTTTCAGCTCCATAAAATAAGCATGACCAATAGTATGATCTCTATCGTATAGATACTCTACTCTTTTATTTATTACCTCAAGTAGTCTGTATATATCTATCCCTGCAACTTCTACACCTTGTAGAATTTCCAAATCAGGCATCATTTCTACAAATTCAAATCTTCGTCTAAGTGCAGTATCCATAAGTGCTATACTTCTATCTGCTGTGTTCATTGTACCAATAAGATACAAATTTTTAGGAACTCCAAATTTTCTACCACTATAAGGAAGAGTAATCTGAACTTCTTCAGACTCCCCAAGCCTTTTACTCTCCTCTATTAAAGTAATAAGCTCTCCAAAAATTTTAGAGATATTACCACGGTTGATCTCATCTATAAAAAGAGCATATTTATAATCAGGTTTATCCTTTGCTTTATCAGCTATTTTTTTAAAAATTCCATCTGTAACTTTATAAATCATCTCAGTGCCATCTTCATTACCAACTTCACCTACTGGTATAGCTTTTATACCCTCTACAAACTCTTCGTAACCATAGCTTTGATGGAATGTAATAAACTCGTAATTATGCAATTCTTGCGATAAAGGTTTTTGATTTTTATATTGTTCATAAAGATACATCAGCTCAGGCATTTTTTCATCAAATCCATCTATAAACTTCCAAATAGAATTTTTTGTTTTATCAAAAACCAAAGGTTCAACTCTAGTTTTATAATTAACTGTATTGGAATCTTCAATAGTATGTTTTTGTAGAGCAACCCAAATTTGTTGAGAAATGGCTTTTTCTTTATTCAAAAGTTTTGCTTTTGCTACAATCAATTCATGTTTTGCAATTTCAGGAACTTTAGCTTCTCTTTGCAAGTCATATAAAGAAAGTGCTACGACCTCGAACCAAGTTAGATTTTCAACTATTTTCATAGCCCATTCAAAATCACTTATACTATTTTCTACATATATAAATTTCTCTTTTAATTTGTTGATATAGTATGTTTTACCTGTACCTGGAGGTCCATATAAAATTTGATTTAGAGGATATTTATAATCATTTGCTAAAATTGTTGTATTTGGTTCATATATAACATCATTTTTACTTCCAACAATAAAGATAATGTTTCTATCCTTAAATTTATTAAGTAAAAGATTTTTTTCTTTTAAATAGTTATATATTTTTTCTCCATGGTACTCAGAAGCTGTTTTATCTGCAATAATATTATTCCCACCAAATTGGCTACATATCCTATAAGTACTATCATCTATAGTATAATTTCTTTTATAATATCTATTCCAATGTCCTTTTTCTTCAATAGTATTTAATTTATTCAACAAAGGATAGTTTGATCGTAATCCAAATGTATTTTTTGTATATTCTATATCTTGAAGTTTTAAAAGTTCTTTCTCATCCTCTTTACACATAGTAATTATATTTTCAGCATGTTCTTGTAAAAATTCTCCAACTTTAATTTTTATAGTCTTTTTTTCTTCATTAATAGCTTCCAAGTATGTTTTAGCTTTCGTTTTCAAAGTACTATATAATTGTTTATCATCAAATCCAAGCTCTTTTTGTGCCCTATCATACTCTTCAAAACTAACACTCCCACTTAACATAACTTCAAAAATTTGATTTAGATTTTTATCCTTTAAGCTCTCAATATTTTGATAGATTTTCACTGCTTTTTTTAAGTCTGAGTAGTATGTGTTTATAGTAGTTTGATTATCATATTTTTCTTCTAAATAATCTTTATATTTTTTATCAGCATACAAAATAAATCCATTTTTTTCATAGCACCATCTGGCAGAAAGATTGTTATTTCCTGTTGCATGATAAAAAGATCCTTCTAATGTATCTTGATTATATTTTAAACCATAAGCGATACCTATAATATATTTTTGAGGGTATGCCTTGCTATTCCAAAATACTAGATAATCTGCTGGAACCCTTCGATTATTAAGCTTTCCTTTTTCTTTCAATTCATCATATTTATTAAATGCCTTAATAATATCTTCTCTACTAATTTTACTAAAATCAATTTCTTCCATAACTCTTACCTCCTGTACTTCTTAAAATTCTAAATTCATTCAAACACTACATTTCGTTGCTAAAACAATAGCATAAACACAACATTATCAAATATCAACCTCATACCTAGTATTTCTACCACTACTACCTTCTATTTGTCTAATACAACCAAATTTTACAAGTTGGAATATATCTCTAACAGCTGTTGCTTTACTTACTTTAGTAATAGAAACATACTTTTTAGTACTTATCCCTCCCTCAAAATTATCATATCCTTTATCTAAGATTTTATTTATTACTTTTATTTGTCTTTCATTTAGTGCATAGTTTCTATATTTATCCCAAAACTTTGTTTTTTGCACAAGATAGTCTATACTTTTTAAGCCACTTTGCATAGCATTTTTCAATATAACAAGATGCCACTCTAACCAAGGAGTTATATCAAACTTCCTATTTTTAAAAAGATTTGTTGTTTTATCTAAAATCTCATAGTAACCTTTTCTATCACTGTTAATAGCTGTAGATATAGAGTAAAGTTTAAACTCTGTATTTGTCCTTTTTGTAAGGATATAGTCTGTTATAGCTCTTGCTATTCTTCCATTTCCATCTTCATAAGGATGTATGATTACAAACCAAAGATGAGCAATAGCACTTTTTATATAAATATTTTCATCCTCTCTTTTACAATATTTTAAAAGATTTTTTATATCCTCATCTATTTTACAAGATGGAGGTGCAAGATAGTGAACCTTTTCATGACCTATTGCTCCAGAGATTACTTCCATATCATTATTTGTCCTAAAAGTAGCAACATTTATCTTATCTAGCTTTGAGTATTGATGTTCAAAAAGACAATTATGCCAACCATGAAGTCTTTCTTTCGTCAAAGGATTTTTGTTTATATTGCAATCTATCAGTATTTCTATGAGACTATCTGTTGAAGCTGTAGCATACTTATCACTTCTTGCATCAAACTCTTTATCTAACTTTTTTTGTAAAGAAGACCTAACACTCTCTCTTTTAAAAACTTCACCCTCTATAAGAGATGTATGTATAGCTTCATCTGTAAGTATATCTATCTCTATCTTTCTTATATCATAAGCATTAAACAATCTAGAGTAACCATCAAGAAGCCCTCTTAGATACTCTATATCAGTGATAATACTTGATAGTTTTTCCTTATCATAAAGAAAATTTGGATACCTTTCATGTTGCCAAATCCACTTTTTTATCTCTTCTTTTTTACTCATGGTTTTCCTTTGAGCCGATTAATATCTATAATCGTATCATATTATGAGTTAATTAAAGAATATAATCGGCTCACTTTTTAAGTATTATTAAATAAAGTGACTATAAAATCAAATTTTTTCAACCATCTTTTTAAATTGATTTCCCCTATCAGCATAAGATTTAAACTGATCAAAACTTGCAGCTGCTGGAGATAGTAAGGCTACCTGATTTTGCTTTGTAAAGATTTTTGATATTGTGTTTATTGCATTTTGTAGATTTTGACAAGGTGTAGAGTTTATATCATAAGAAAAAGCAAGTTTATTTAGTTTCTCTTCATTTTCTCCTATGGTAAATATAGATACATTTTTAGGTAGATTTTCAAAAAGTGGTTTTAAGTTTGCACCCTTGTCATCTCCACCTAAAATCAAAAATATATCTTTGTCTTTTAATCCTTTTATAGCTGCTAGAGTTGCATCTAAGTTAGTTGCTTTAGAGTCATTTATCCAAAGTCTATTTTTTGTATCAAATACTTTTTCTACTCTATGTTCACCTATACAAAAAGAGTTTATTTTTTCATAATCAACTTCATCAAAAAGTATTTTTGTAGTAGCTAATGCTAAAA
Source organism: Campylobacterales bacterium (assembly GCA_027055005.1). Lineage (GTDB taxonomy): Bacteria > Campylobacterota > Campylobacteria > Campylobacterales > QNZT01 > SZUA-1377. Next base: position 3,472 of record JALUNR010000092.1, on the reverse strand, counting down.
GAGCATCTGTCAAAAAAGGCTCAACAAAATCCACTTTTTTTATATCTATATCAAACTCTTTAGCCAAATCTTCAGCACTTCTATAGCCTATCAAAAAACCATCTGTTTTTAAAGAAACATATTTTTTAGGAACTATTGCTATCTCCCCCTCTTGTAAAGTTTGTATAGGTTTTAGTTTAGATTTTTCATACTCTTTAAAATCACCATGCCAAGAAGTATGATCATCACTTATAGGAAGAAGTATATAGAGATTTGGTTTTGCCTTATTTGTGTAGTGAAGAGTAAAAGAACTAGTTTCAAGTATCCAGATAGGTGCTTTTTTATCTAAGTTTGCTAAAGGTGTTCCAATATTTCCACCAGCAACCCCTCCTCTTGTCTTTAGTAAAAACTCTATCATTGCAGTTGTAGTAGTCTTTCCATTTGTACCACTTATCCACACTGAGTAAGGCATATCATCATAAAAAAAGTCATACTCACTAACTAAATTTTTTGCTTTTTGTATAAGATGATTTGAAGGAGGGATTCCAGGACTTGTTATCTCTATCTCACTTTTATTTGGATCAAACATATCACTTTGTAAAAATTCATTTCCACTTTTTTTATCAACTGCAAATCCATTGAAACTATCATCAAAGATTTGACAATTGCCAAATTTTTTAGCAATAGCTTTTGTAGTATTTCCATATCCAAAAAGTGTTAGTTTCATATAATTACCTTATTTTCAAAGATATTAAAGCTAAAAGATTTGATAAAAATGCCATTAACCAAAATCTTACTATAATTTTATTTTCTGCCCAACCTTTTATTTCAAAATGGTGATGAATTGGAGCCATTTGAAATATTCTCTTTTTTCTTGTTTTATAACTTCCAACTTGGAGTATAACAGAAACTGTTTCCATCACAAAAACAAATCCTACTAAAAGTAAAAGTATTTCATTTTTTGTAATTATTGCTAAATAAGCTATAAAACCACCTATGGCTAAACTTCCACTATCTCCCATAAATATTTCAGCAGGGTGAGCATTGTACCACAAAAAAGCACTCAAAGATCCTATAATAGCCGATGCAACTATGACAACTTCTCCAACACCATCTATATTTGGTAATAGTAAATATTTACTTAAAATTGCATGACCAATAAAATAAGCAAATACTCCTAATGTTGCTATTGAAAATATACCTGGGACAGTTGCTAACCCATCTAATCCATCAGTTAGATTTACTGCATTTGAAGTTGCAACAAAAACAACTATCCAAAATATAACAGCAAAAAATTTCATATCATATAAAGGAAATTTATAAAATGGTATATACAAATTTGTTGGGAATGAATTAAAATATAAAAATAGAGCTATCATTGATGATGCTATTATCTGTAAAAACATTTTATTCCTTGAAGTTAAACCAGCTTGATTTGAGTGGTTTACTATCTTGTCATAATCATCTTTTATACCTATTGCCATAAAAAGAAGTAGTGTTAAAATAGCACCAATAGCATAAATATTATTTAATTTAACACTAAAAACAGATATTATAACTGTTGTTAATACAAATACAACTCCCCCCATTGTTGGAGTGGAAGATTTTTTTTGATGAGCTTCAGGAGCTAACTCATAAATAGGTTGATTTGTTTTTTTATTTTTCAACCACTCTATGAATTTTGGAAATAAAAACATAGAAAAAGTAAAAGATAAAAAAAATGCAATTCCCGCACGAACTGTGATATACTGAAACAAGTTAATATGAAAAATTTCATACAAATAATAAAGCATATTTATTCCTAAGTAGTATTTGAGATTATATCGATTATAATGAAAAAAACTTTATCTTAAAAGGTGATATATTTGAAAAAAAAAGTAGTTTTAATAATAACTGATGGAATAGGACATGCATCAGCATGTGAAAACAATGCTTTTTGTAAAGCTAATAAACCAACTTATGAATATTTGTTTAAAAATGTTCCAAACTCTTTGATAAAAACTTCTGGTCTTAGTGTAGGTTTACCAAAAGGTCAAATGGGAAATAGTGAAGTAGGACATATGACAATAGGAAGTGGTAGAATTTTATATCAAAATTTAGTAAAAATAAGTAAAGCAATAGAAGATGATACTTTAAAAGACAATCCAGCTTTAAAAAGTATAATCAATACCTCAAATAGATTACACATAGTGGGTCTTTTGAGTGATGGTGGTGTTCACTCCCACATAGAACATATCATAGCTTTAGGAAAAATAGCAAACTCTTCAGAAAAAGAGGTATATTTACATCTTATTACAGATGGAAGAGATGTTCCTCCAAAATCAGCTAAAATATATCTTGAAAAAATAGAAGAGGAATTACCAAATATCAAAATAGCAACTATTGGTGGCAGATACTATACTATGGATAGAGATAAAAGATGGGACAGAGTAGAAAAAGGATTTTTAGCAATAGATAGTGCTTATCCAAAAACTCAAAAAAATATTTTTGACTACATCAATAGTGAATATAATAAAGATAGAAGTGATGAATTTATACTTCCTGTTGCATTTGGTGATTATGATGGATTAAAAAATGGCGATGGAATAATCTTTGCAAATTTTAGAAGTGATAGGGTAAGAGAAATAGTAGAAGCTATTTCAAATCCAAATTTTGATGAATTTGAAAAAAAACAAAAGCTATTAAATATAGCAACAATGACTGAATATAGTAAAGAGTTTACACTTCCTATACTTTTTAAAGAAGAATTACCAAAAAATGTTTTAGCTGATGTCATAAGCAAAGCTGGACTTAGACAATTTCATACAGCAGAAACTGAAAAATATGCCCATGTTACATTTTTCTTAAATGGTGGAGTTGAAGAACCTTTTATAAATGAAACTAGAGTTTTAATCCCTTCTCCTGATGTAAAAACTTATGATTTACAACCTCAAATGAGTGCTAAAAAAGTCAGTACGGCAGTACAAAAAGCCATCAAAGAAGGTTATGAATTTATAGTAGTAAACTTTGCAAATGGAGATATGGTTGGACACACTGGAGACATCGATGCAAGTATAAAAGCAGTGGAAACCGTAGATACTGAGATAGGAAATATTTTAAAAGTTGCACAAGAAGAAGGATATTCAATCATCTTAACAAGTGACCATGGAAACTGTGAACAAATGCTTAGCGAAAATGGTAAACCATTTACTCAACATACTACAAATGATGTTTTTTGTTTTATTATAGCTGATAAAGTTAAAAAAGTTAAAAATGGAGGTTTATACAATATAGCCCCTACTATTTTAGAATTACTCGAAATAAAAAAACCAGAAGAGATGAGTGAAAGTTTGATATAAAAGCATTTCTAAAAAAGCCATATTATGAAACTAAAGAATATGGCTTTTTTTTACACTCTAACAACTGTATAAAATTCAATTTTCCATCTATACCAGTAACTATTTTATCAAGTACACATTTGGCTTTGAAATCTGCTGTAAAAGTCTTTCTTTTT
>JALUNR010000091.1 GCA_027055005.1 Campylobacterales bacterium | reverse complement strand
TAAGCTCATCAAACTCTTTCCAATATTTATTAAACAACTCCTCATCTATAGATAAAGGAATTTTAGGAATAGAGATTAATGAGTCGGAATTTTCAAAAACATAATAGAGTGGTACAGAGTTAACTTGTCCAAAAATAGTAAGATAAGGGATGACAGCTTTATATCCTCCTGTAATATTCAAAATTACATTACCATAATAGTTTGAACCAATAATATAAAGTCTATTTATCAAGTTTGATAAGCCCTCTTTAAAATTTTTATAGTTTTTTATTTGTAGCTTATCTATTACATCATATTTAGGATTGAATTTTACATTATCTAGTACTTTTTCTAGTACCTCACAAATCAAAACCGACTCAATCGTATCTGTAGCGATTAGATAGACTTCTATATCTTCATACTTCTCTTGAAGTTTTTTAATACTTGTTAATTCAGCACAAGCATTATCTGTTTGAGCAAAAGAAAGTAACTTCTTTTTTATCTCTTCTATTTCATCTTTCCATTCGCTATATTCACTATAAGACTCATCTTTGATATCTTTATTAAGAGTTTCATTGTTTTTATCATTATAATTTGTAAATAGTGATGTGCCAACAGTTGTTATAATCTTTTTCATTTAACATCTCCTATCAACACTAATCCATAACCTTCCTCTTCTTTTATATCAGATATTTTAGACAAATGAAAAGTATCTTTAACTTGTTCTATATCTCCCTCTAAAATCTCAAAATAGTAAACACTTCCCATAGGCACAGCTTTCATCATCTTTTTTGGCTCTCTTTTTTTAATATCAAAACCACCGATAGATTGAGATTTTCCTATAGCTGATGCTACTAATCTCAACTTAAAATCTTTGTATTCTCCGATAAAATCATCCTTTTTGTCTATCCAATCAGGATACCAACCATTATCAAAAATAGCAGGAGTCAAAAGATAGAGTTTAAAAATATTTTTATTTATATTATTAACACTAGGAATATCTAAATCTTCTATTTGCTTATATATTGCTCCTTTGGCTTCTCCTCCAAGTCTCATCAGTCCATTTTCTTCTAAATCTAAACCATCAAAATCAACAACTATTTTTAAGTCTTTATAGCGTAACATTTCTACTCTATAAAGTAATCCTTCTTCAGTTGTTTTGGTTCGTCTATTTAACCCTATACCTATTTTACTCTCTCGTGCAATAAAGCTATCTTCCTTTTCAAAAGAACCAATATTTTTACAAGTTAAATATCTTTTGAAGTTACTCTTTTTTAAAAAAGCACCATCTAAACTATCTACCTCCTCTTTTGAAGAGAAAATATATTTCAAAGGATTATTACTTAAACTATTTTCTTCTAAATCCAATGTTATTACTTTGTCGTTTGATTCAACACAATCTTTAGGCAATGTAAAAATCAAATTACCTTGATATTCCAATCCAATAAAGTTGATTTTTAAATCTTTTGTTGGATCATCATCTTCATTGGCTTTTGAAAGTTCACTAAAATGTTTAGCAAAATAAGTTGCTCTCAATGCACCATAAAGAGTTGATGGTGTAGGTAAAACCAAACTATTACCCCAATTATCGTTAGACTTTTCAAAAGGCTTTCCATCTTGAAAAACTAAGGTATCTAAAGCTTCAATCTCTATAGTCATTGAATCTCCTTATTTATAAACTTTGCTATAGCTAAGGCATCTGAAAAGTGTTTAAACTCTTTAGTATAGAGTGAAGAAACTAACTCTTTCATATTTCCTACCTCTGAATCATCTCTCATCTTTGATCGTTTAAGAAGTCTCTCTATCTCTGCTGTGATTAAAGATTTTTTTAGATCTAAATTACCATCTTCATCTAACATTATCAAAAATTCTCTTTCCAAATTAGAAATAAAACTATCTGAAAAATTCTCTTTGAGTTCACCTACAATCTCTTCTATTATTTCAACTTTATTATGTTTAATTATAGCTTCTCTTATTTCCCCAGAACGTTTCAATACTGTCAAACAGACCGAATCTTTACCACTATTTTTTTTAGCCTTTTTCTCTGACTTTCTAGCTTCATTCAAAACCGTTCCAAGAGGTGTTTTGTAGTGGGCTAATACAACCCCCGCTGAAAAAGTAAAGTTATCTATTATATTGTATTGCTCTTTTAGAGGTTGGCTAATTAATTTTGTAAATTCACTATTTAATTCTTTAATAACTTCAAAAAGATTATTGAGATTAACAAACCCTAAAAAGTCTTCACCTCCTGCATAGACGGTCATTCCTTTTGGTTCTTGAAGTATCTCTTTAGCTTTTTTTGCAAAAGTTGCAAGGTTTAGACTAATATCTTGATGAAATTCTCTTAACTTACTTCTATCATCAAGTTTTTGACCAGAGAGCCACTTACCCATATCATCACCATCAAACATAACTACTGCATAGTATGAGGTTTGTTTATACCTGTCTTTTATCTCTTTTGTAAATTCCTTATACTCTTTTTGACACTCTATAAGAGGATAATCTACATCATTTTTATCAAAATAGCTTTGGTTTAAATTTTCCTCATAAAAAAGTTGACTATCATTTTGCAAATAGTTATAATTTTCTTGTATCTCAAGAGGTATATTCATAATTGAAATATCAGATACTGATTCAAAACTAGCTTTTGTTGCTACTCTTTTAATATAGCAAACTCCACAAAGTCCTTCACCATGCTGGAAATTATCAGATTTTTTAGCCTCTACAAGATTTTTTCTCTGCTCTTTTATATAAAATCTCACAGGCTTTTTATAAACAGCAATATTTCTTTCTCCACAGATAGAGCATTTTCTACCAATCTCACCTAATTGAGTAAAAAATCTGCTATTTTTTGCTCCTGCCAATCGATTTTCTACTTCATCAAAAGCTTCTTTATACCCTTCATTATACTCACTTGCACTCCAATATATTTGGAAAAAGTCTTCTATATGTTGTGAGACAATAGAACTTTTAGTTGTATTTAAATCTTTAAAATAGCTTATGACTTTATCTTTTATATCTTTAGCAAAATCTCTTAATTTCTCTTCACTCTCAAAAGATATTTTAACCAAAAATCTATTGGGGTAAGAGTTTGTACCCTCTACTTTTTGAGGAAAGATTACAACAGCACCTTGGCTTTGAGCATACTCTATTCCCACTTTTGACATTTCAGAGAGTATATGACTCCCCCCATAGAGGTCTTTTAGCTTTCTAGCATGTGAGATAAAGTCTTGAACAGGGGTTATGGTTAAAAGGAATAAATATTTCATAGTATAGCTCCTTTAAACTCTTGAAGTCTATTATTATCTATGGGTTTTGTTGCATTTAAAGTTGCAATAATAGGTTGATAATTTTGTCCATTTTTTATAATTGAAATATAAATAGGAGAGGCATATCTCTTTTGTCCTCTAGCAAAACCAAACATTCCATCTTTGTTATGATTATGTGTGGCAGAACTAATGGTTTTTATTAACTTATCTTTATCTTTATCTTTATATTCTTTTCCTATTTCTATATTTTTAATATAAGGATATTCTTCGTTTCTCTTCTTTTGTATATTAAAAGTAAATTGTAGATTTATATCATAAATAAGATTTTTAATATATTCATCTGTTATAGGTTCTTGATTATTAATTTGAATACTTCCAAAACCTCTTCTACTTCTTTGCCCAAATCCCCCTAATATAGTTGTAAGTTCAAATATTTTTTCTATTTTTTTGAAATTCTTACCAATAAACTCTATTTCAAAATTTTGATTCTCTTTATAACCAATAATCTTAAAATTACTTTTCTTATGTGGTAAAGGGTCTATCTGTTCTGTTTGTAAACTTGTAGTTACAAGTTTTATCCGAAAACTACTTTTAATAGCACTATCTTCTCCTGCTCCACCAAACAATTTTGCTTCTTGTTTTTTTAACTCTTCTAAAGTTAGATTTCCATGAATAGCTCTCCACCAAAACCTCATAGCACCTTTTATTGCTGGTGGTCTTAGTTCTGCTATACCTGTATTTTCTCCATGCATTAGCATGGGTGTTATAAGTTTACAATTCATTACTGATTTCCTTTACATTTATCTTCCCCATCCCAAACACACACTGCTTACCAACTCCTATAATCTCTCCTAACTGTAATAGTAAAAGAGAGTTTTCATTTATCTTTTTATACTCTATATAGCCAACTATCCCACCTATTTGGAGTTTTGTTTTTTGTCTGTTGCTTCTTCTTGTTTGGTCTTTGAAGTTGATAGATGATTTTGTCTCTTTATACTCTGGTGTAAAAGTTAGTTTTATTTGTGGTAAATCTTTTAGTTGGTGAAGTCTGTTTTGGATAGAGTAGAGTAATATCTCTAAGGGAGGTTTTTCTGTTAAAAGTTTATTTTGGTACTTCATCCTAAGAGGGGTCATAAAGTTTACTGTTATTGGAGATTTTATATCTCTTGGAGTAAAGCTTGTACTTTCTATCTCTTTTATATCAAAGTTTCCATCTTTGTATATCTCTTGTTGGTTGCAAAGAATCTTTTCTATCTCAAATATCTCTCTATTTTTTGTAAGACCTGTTTGGGTTAGCATTTTATGGATAGCACTTAAAACATAGGGAAGTTTTGTAGTGGCATCTTCAAAAAGATAAAGTGAAAAGTTATAGCTGTTTTGATTTAGTTCAAAATCAAATCTATACTGATGAGCTTTGTTTTTCTCTTCATAAAAGTCATAGTACAAGCAGTTATCTTTGGCAAAACATTTATCACAGTTATAAGATGGATTTATACAAACTACTTTTTTTAAGTTAACTCCAAAAGCACCTCTTATGGTTGAGCCTATAAAGGGAAGTACTGGTATTTTTTTATCTTTTAGGAAGATGTCTAGCTTTATATACCTTATCATCTTGAAATTTTAACTTATTTCACTTTAAAAGTGAAAATTCCTACTATTTTTATAATTCTTGCTAATGTTAATTTTTTAGGATTTATATTTTTTATCTGTTTATGATATTGTGTGCTATTATCGTAAATATATGTTAGCTTTTCTTGAAGCTTTTAAGATAAGTTGACTATCTTTACCATCATAGTTACAATCTAACTGCTTTGCTATATCATAAAGCTAATACAAAAATCCAAACAACCACAACGGTATCTTACTACCAAATCCAACTTCTATATCATCAGCTATTACAAAAGAATTTTCTATATCTTTTACCTGCTCAAAACTTTTATTTTTTCCACCTATCTCTACTGTATATTTGTTTTGGACTAAAAAATCACCTTTTTTAGAGAGTAAAAGATGATCATCAAGCAGATGAGCTTCATTGTAACAAGCACTTTTAATCTGATTTACAAAAAATGCTTCTCTTTGAGTACCTATATTTGCATTATGAGAAATAGCTTGCATAAGATTTGTGTTGTACATATAAAGTTTATCAGGTTTGCTTACAACTCCATACCCTCTGGCTTTTTGATTTACAGAGTTTAAAAGACTTCCTAATTCCAGATAGTATAAATACTCCATAAGAGTTGGACGAGATACTTCTATACTTTCAGCTAGTTTGGAGATATTTGGTTTAACTGGTACAGAGGTACTTAATAGATAGATTAACTTTTTTATCTTATCTATTTGAGAGTGTTTTATGTTTGTTACATATGGCATATCAACTTCAAGGATTTGATTTATAACTCCTATAAGTTGATGAGTGTAACTTTGATTATTTTCCAAGATAAAAGGATAACAACCATTTGTCAAATACTCTTTAAAGTGCATCAAAGGTTTTATCTTAGCACGTATGTTACTTGCGATACTCATATGATCCCTAAAAACTTCTTCTAAGCTGTAAGCATGAAATGAAGTTATATCTTTAAACTCCAAATACTCTCTAAAAGATAGATTTGCCAATCTGTAAAGTCTAACTCTTCTACTCAAATCAGCTTCCTCAGTATGTATTTGTATCATCGATGAACCAGAGATAACAAGTTTTAGTTTTGTAGAGTCATAGATACTTTTTATATGTGATGACCACTCTTTGTATTTGTGAATCTCATCTATATAGAGTACTTCACCACCATATTTTTCAAACTGTGTAGCAAACTCATATAAAGATATGTTTTTAAAATATGGATTATCAACAGAGATATAGATAGCTTTGGAACTTTTGCCAAAATGCTCTTTTAAATGTTGCAACATCATCGTAGTCTTACCAACACCTCGTTGACCTGTGATAAGTATAGACCTTTCATCCCATAATATCTTGTCATAAAGGTATCGTTTGTGAATAAGTTTTATATTGTTAAGTAATCGTTGCTGTTCATCATAAAAAATTGAAAAATCTATCATCTATAACCTTTTATAGTTTGTAAAATGTATATTACAATAATTTTGCTTTATTGTAAAGTATGATTATAGAAAGTATACTTGTTGATACTGTTTTATGACAATTTATAAAGGTAATCTTACCACTTCCATTTGCACCAGCAACTATAAGTAGAATAGGTTTCATGCTATTTTAACTGCTTTAGATATATAACTTCTCCACTTTTTATATCTACATCTACAGAGAACAATCTTCCATCAGGAAACTCTTGTAAAAGTAGTCCCGGATATTCATCACTTTCATATGATGCAGGGATACCACTATCTAGCAACTCCCTAGCTGGAGACCACTCTTTTTTTTCTAACTCTTGGTTTATCAATGACATAGCATCATCTAAGTTTATAGTTATATAAGCTACACTCATGAGACTCCTTTTTTATGATTGTCTAATTGTATTAAAATTTTTATGATAGATACTTTGGTGGAAGTGTGGGGAATCGAACCCCAGTCCAAAGATAGGCTAGTTTAGGCTTCTACATGCTTAGAAGAGTTGTTTGTTGTCATCTTGTTTCACACAACTCGCAAAGTTATACAAGATCAAGATTTGATTTCATTTTAGGGTCAATCACTTCCTAAAACTAAGCTCTCTGAAGGTTAGCCCTTGAAAATCCAGCTAGAGAGCATCACTAGCCAAGAGCCTCCTATATGTGCCTACGCAGCTTTTGCGAAAGCAGGAGTATAATTTGTATTGTTTGCGTTTATAATTAACGAGATAGTTTATAGTCTTTCAAAGACTACATGCAGCCTAAACCTACCTTATCCCTGTCGAAGCCAAGTCACTCCCAGATAAAGGACGGCAATTATATCACTTATTTAGATAAAAGTCAAGCAGTACACCTATTGGGATTGTACTTGTATTTAATGGTACATTTTGACTTATATAATAATTTTTTTCATTGTCATCTAAATATTCTATAATATTTTCAGTTAGATTTTTATTTTCAAAAATCTCTCCACATAGGACAATATTTGTATTTTCTTCTTCTATTATTTTAGATACTATTTTAGTTGTTGTATTTATTAATGCTGAACTTTGTAAAGTTTTTGTTGTGTCTTTATCAAATATAATTTTTATTATTTTATTATTTATTTCATATTTAAAACTATTTTTATGACAAATCTCATATTTTGCATCAGCATGTAGTTGTGCTTCATTTTGATATGTTGCATCGGTGTCTAAAGTTTTATCAAATAAAGTTTTAATATCTTCTTCAAATTTGTAAAGTATTTCAAAATTATTTTCTTTATATTGTAAAATTTTACAAGTTTTATTTGTAAAGCTAAATACTATTGCATCATTAAACTCACTTAAAAAAGTATGTAAAATAGCTAAATAATCTTTTTCTTTTGCTTCTATTGAACAATCACTTTTAAAATCATTTATATTAAAAAAATCTTTTTTATTTATATTGTGTGCAAAAAGTATTTTATCTTCTTTTGCTATGGCAATATTTCCATCAATTATACAATAGCACTCTTTTTCTATTTTATTTGGAAGATTGATACTTAAAGGTGCTAAGCCAAAGCCAATATCTAAAATCATATCTCTTCCATAAACTTTTTGCATAAAACTATCTGGAAAATCAATAAAACTTTTTGGAGTATTTACTATAAAATCTATTTTATCTACTAATTCATCTGTATTTTTTATTTTGTAAAATACTAAGGGTTGATTTGTATTGAAACTAAGAAACTCTTCAAAAGAATTTTTAGGTAGTTTTATCTCATAAAAATTATTGAAAGTAACTAAACCAACAGGTGCATTTTTTACTTTTTCTAGTCTATGAATATGCCTTTTCCTTACTCTTACTAAAGGTACTATTTTACTATTTAACAACTCTTCCTCTTTTTTACTAAAATTAGCAAATTTTGATTGGGTTGTATTTTTGATGAGTAAAGGGATGGTTTTTGTAGGAATTTTTAAAAGTTCTCTTATCATCTTTACTGGTTTACTCTTTGTTGCAATTGCTACCAAATAATAACCATTTACACTTCTTATAAGTCCGATTTTTCCTGATTTTATGAGTTTTATAATCTCTGATTTTACATCTATTGAAATAATTTTTTTTCTTTTTGAATAAAGCTTTAGATTGCAAGTGTTTATATCAAAGTCACTATTGTCTTTTAAAATTTTAGGAGAGATACTAGTACTTGTTTTTACAAAATCTTCAATTTTTAAAATATTTGAAAAGCCTTTTATAAATCTAAACTCAAATTTATTTAAATTTTCTTTCTTACCTCTAAAATTTATTGTAACTTCTTTATCATCAACTATATTTTTTTCCAAAAAATATTCTAAATGATATTTTGTACATATATCAGTAAGGTATTGTTTCGCCCCAGTATTCCATTTTTTAACATCAAAGATATATTGGTAGTTGTACACACATTTTCCTTAATACTTTTAGATATTAATAATATATCATAATCTTTATAATAAAATCTTATAAAGGTACTTATTTACCACCTATTAATAACTTGTGATACAATTTAATACAATTTTTTTAAAGGATTTTTATGAAAAAAGTTATTTCAATTATTTTGATACTACTTGTTGTTGGTGGAGCTTTTGTGCTATTAAATTCAAAAGATAATTATGATTCTTCAAAATATTATCTTTCAAAAGATAGTGGAAGTATAGATTTTAAGCTACCTGATCAGTTTGATAAAGCCCACTCTTTAAAGTCTGATACTAAGATAGTTATAGTAGCTTTTGTAAAAAAAGATGGACATACTGTAAGAGAGTATTTAAAAAATCATAATCCATCACTTTTACAAAATAATCATGCTTTTTTTATAGCTGATATTTCAAAAGTACCTGTTGTGATTAGAAATATGTTTATATTAAAAGATTTAAAAAAGAGTAAATTCCCAGTACTTTTGATTTATGATAAAAAGATTTCAAAATCTTTAAAAGAAAATAAAGAAGGTATAATGATACTTCACTTAGATAATAAAGTTATAAAATCTACAGATTATATTCATAATCAAAAACAATTAGATAAACTGTTTAAAAAATAATCAGCAAAGATTACCAACTATTTACCTTTTTAGATATAATTAGATAACCAAAACTTATATTTGGTTATCTAATAGAACTACTATTAAGTCCTATCTCCTCCTTAGAAGATTGCACACCTCCTTAAAAAAGGAGATGGGATTATCTAGTTTGAGTTATAAGCTTTTCTAAATTTTTTTTATAAACTAGCAAACTATTTTTATTTGTTGCTTCAAATCTTGTAACAAGCACAGGAGTTGTATTTGAAGCTCTTACAAGTCCCCATCCATTTTCAAAAATAACTCTAACTCCATCTACATCAACTATCTCTTTTATAGCTGGAAAATCTGCTGGTGGGTTTTTAAGAGCTTCTTTTATTCTATCTATATGAGCAAATTTTTCTTCTTCACTAGTTTTCACTTTTATCTCATCAGTTGAGTAAGTTTTAGGTATTTTTTTCATCTGTTCATCTAAATCTATACCATTTTTTACAAGTTCTAAAACTCTAAAAGTAGAATAAATAGCATCATCAAATCCAAAGTATCTATCATTGAAAAAAATATGTCCACTAACTTCCGCTGCTAATGTTGCATCGACCTCTCTTATTTTTACTTTTAAGTTTGAATGTCCTGTTTTGTACATTATTGCTTGTCCAATCTTGTTTATCTCATCATACATGACTTGCGAGCACTTTACTTCACCGATAACTATTGGATTTTTCATGGTTTTTGCAAAGATTAGAGCTAACTCATCACCTTTTATATTATACTCTTTTGTTAAAACTGCTATTCTATCAGCATCTCCATCATAGGCAAATCCTAAGTCAAACTCTCCTTCTAACCTCTCTTTTATATCTTTTAAATTTTCTTCCTCGCTTGGGTCTGGATGATGGTTTGGAAAAGTTCCATCAGGTTCACAATACATTCCCTCATATTCAAGACTTATACCTTTTAAAATATCTTCTAAAACAACACTAGCAACACCATTTCCACAGTCAAAGACTAGCTTTTTATCTAAGCCTTTTAACTCTTTAAACTCTTTTATCATAAAGTCTATATATCTTTGTTTTGCTTCTATGAACTCTGAAAATTCATCATCTTCTATATATATATCACTTTTAAGTATTTGTTTACCCAAAGAGTATATATCATCTCCAAAAAAAGGTTTTTTATCCAGTGTGATTTTAAAGCCATTATACTCTGGTGGGTTGTGTGAACCTGTTATCATAACTGAAGCACTTGGGGTTACACCTTGAAAAGTTTCATAGTTGGAAAAGTAGTTTACAGGAGTTGCAACAAGCCCCATATTTAAAACTTTAACTCCAGCTTTATTAAATCCACTAGTAAGCCATCCTGCCAGTGTTGGAGAGTGAACTCTTGCATCATATCCAACTGCTACAAAGTTACCAAT
>JALUNR010000090.1 GCA_027055005.1 Campylobacterales bacterium | reverse complement strand
AATGGAGAAAAAATGAAAGTAGCAACCGGAAGAAATTTAGGAAAAAGCAAACTATTAGATGAGTTCAATGCCTCTTTAATGTTTGACAAAGAGTTGTATAAAGAGGATATCAAAGGCTCACTAGCTCATGCATCTATGCTTACAAAACAAGGGATATTAACAAGCAAAGATTTTGAAGATATACAAGAAGGACTTTTAAAGATAAAAGATGAGATAAAAAATAAAGAATTTGTTTTTGATATAGGTGATGAAGATATTCATATGGCGATAGAAAAAAGACTTACAACTTTGATAGGAGATGCAGGTAAAAGACTTCACACTTCAAGAAGTAGAAACGACCAAGTAGCAACAGACTTTAGACTTTATACTCAAAAACAAAATATCATTTTAAAAAAACTGTTAACCAAACTTTTATCTACACTTTTAGAAGTAGCAAAAGAACATACTTCAACACTTCTCCCAGGTATGACACATCTCCAACATGCTCAACCTATAAACTTTGGTTACCATATGATGGCTTATTTTAGTATGTTTAAAAGAGATTTTGAAAGATTTGAAAGTTCATATAAAAGAAACAACATTTCTCCTTTGGGTTGTGCAGCACTAGCTGGAACTCCATATCCAATAGACAGAGAAAAAACTGCAAAAGAACTTGGATTTGATCACCCATCTATAAACTGCTTAGACAGTGTAAGCGATAGGGATTTTGCACTAGAGATGCTTTTTAACATTTCAACAATGATGATGCATATTTCAAGACTTAGTGAAGAGTTAGTTCTTTGGGGAAGTAGTGAGTTTAACTTTGTAGTTTTAAGTGATGATTACTCAACAAGTAGTTCTATAATGCCTCAAAAGAAAAACCCAGATGTTCCAGAGCTTCTAAGAGGGAAAACAGGTAGAGTTTATGGAAACTTAGTTTCACTTTTGACAGTTATGAAAGGACTACCACTAGCATATAACAAAGATACACAAGAAGATAAAGAGGGAGTTTTTGATAGTGTAAAAACGGCTACTATTTCACTAACAATCCTAAGTGAAGTGCTAAAAACTATGAGCATAAATAAAGAGGCTATGCAAAAAGCCACAAAGAGAGGACATCTAAGTGCTACTGATTTGGCAGATTATTTGGTAAATCAAAAAGGATATGCTTTTAGAGATGCTTATAAGTTGGTTGGTAGCATAGTTGATGAACTTGAAAAGCAAAAAAAAGATATAAGTGATATAAGCTTAAATGAACTTCAAAAGTTTGACAAAAATATCACTGAAGATGTACTCGAAAAGCTTGATTTAAAAAACTCTATGAATGCAAGAGATAGCTTTGGTGGAACAAGTGAGAGTGCAACTAAAAAACAGATAGAAATTTTTGAAAAATGGCTTCATGAACTTTAATGGTTTTAGTAAAAAGGGGATTGAGTTTCTAAAAGAAGTAGAAAAAAACAACACTAAAGAGTGGTTTGAAACTCACCGACATATTTGGCAAAAAGAGATACGAGATGTTAGTAGCTCTTTTGTTTTAGAAATGGGAGAAACTCTACAAATCCTTGTTCCCAATATCAATTTTGAACCAAAAGTTGGTAAAAGTCTTTTTAAAATTTACCGAGACACAAGATTTTCCAAAGATAAAACTCCTATAAAAAGTAAAATCGGTCATATATTTTGGCAAGGAAATGGACATAAGATGCAAAGTAGTTCATTTTATATCCACTACAACAAAGATACCTACTTTATAGCAAGTGGTATAAGAGCCTTTAAACCTGAACTTTTAAAAAAATACAGAGAGTACATAAAAAATAAAAATCACTCATATGAACTTCAAAATATACTAAAAGGGATAGAAAGAAAAGGCTACAAACTCCCAGATGACAAATATAAAAGAGTACCTAAAGAATTTGATGATGATTTTAGTTTTAAAGATTTAACACTTTACAAATCTCTGTTTGCATATAAAGAATTTACCCTAGATGAAATATTTTTTTCACCTAAAATTATTGATAGATGCTTTAATATATACAAAGATTTATACAGTTTACATCGGTATATTTTTAACTTCCAGTGATGCATCACTAAAACTTAGTTTATAGTACTTCTTAACACACTCTTAATAAATCTTTAATATACTAAATATATGAAGAAAATACTACTACTTGAAGATGATGAAATCCTTTATGAAACACTTATAGAACTGTTAGAGGCAGAGGGGTTTGAAGTTGTGCATGTTAAAGATGGTCAAGAGGCATTAGATGCTACCTTTGTATCTAGTTTTGATTTAATGCTTCTTGATGTAAATGTTCCATTTATTAACGGCTTTGAATTTTTACAAGAGTTAAGAGAAACTGGTAATAAAACTATTGCTATATTTTTAACTGCCCTTACAGATATAGACTCTCTATCTCATGGCTTTGATATTGGTGTAGATGATTATATTAAAAAGCCTTTTGATTTTGATGAACTCTTGATTCGCATAAAGGCACTATTAAAAAAACAGTATAAAAATGCTAACAATAAAATCAAAATTGCAAATTTTATCTTTGATATGGAAGGCGAAGAGTTATATGAAGATAATAAGTTTGTAAAACTCACACCTTATGAAACTATAATCTCAAAAATTCTTTTTAGAAATATTGATAAAACTGTATCAAAATATGAATTATTAGATATATTAAACGAAGGAGAAGAGACAAGCGAAGGTGCTTTAAGGGTACATATAAATAACTTAAGAAAGATAGGCTTACCTATAATTACTATAAGAGGAATAGGATATCGTCTTGAAAAATCATGAAAAAAGAGCATTTTATAAATTTTTCTTTATTTATTTTTTGAGTGTAGCAAGTTTGATATTTGTTGCTGGATTTTTATATTTTACACAAATGAAAAATC
>JALUNR010000089.1 GCA_027055005.1 Campylobacterales bacterium | reverse complement strand
AAAGACAAAGTTCATATCGAACCAGCTATGAGACTTAGTGATAGAGTTGAGGGGCACATTGTGCAAGGTCATGTGGATTGTGTTGGAGAGATAGTAAAGATTGAGCAAAATGGAAACTCAACTGACTTTTATATCACTATACCTGCACAAAATGCAAAATTTTTAGTACCAAAAGGAAGCATCACAGTAGATGGAGTAAGCCTAACGATAAATGATGTAAAAAACAATATTTTTAGACTTACTATTATTCCTCATACTATCAAAAAGACTATTTTTTCAAGATATAAGATAGGTACAAGAGTAAATATTGAAACAGATATGTTTGCTAGATATATTTATCACATCTTTAAAAAAGAAAAAGGCATCAGTTGGGATGATGTTGATAGGATAATAGCGAGTTATTGATGAGTATCTTCAAACCATACCATAAGGAAGTTTTTGCAAAGTTTAGTGATAGATGGGGTGGAGTTAGTAATCCTCCATATCATGAGCTAAACTTAGCTCTTCATGTTGGAGATAATCCAATAGATGTACTAAAGAATAGAGAAATAATGTCAAAAAAGTTTGACTTTTATATTGACAATCTCATCTATATGGATCAAACCCACTCAGATAATATCAAAATCATAAACGATACTTTTACAAACAAACAAGAAAACTGTGATGGGATTATCACAAATAAGCCAAATATCCCTTTGATGGTAATGGTAGCTGATTGTATTCCCGTACTTTTATATGATAGAATAAAAAAAGTCATAGGTGCAATTCATGCAGGAAGAAATGGAACTTTTAAATCTATATCAAAAAAAGCTGTTTTTATTATGAAAGAAAAATTTAACTCAAATCCTGAAGATATAGTAGTTAGTTTAGGAGCTTCGATAAAGTCTTGTTGTTATGAAGTTGGAGAGGATTTAGCTGATATTGCCATAAAAAGTTTTGGAGATAAGTATGTTTTAAAAAAAGATAGTAGCTTTTATCTTGATTTACAAACTCTAAATTTTGATCAACTAAAAAAGATAGGTGTAAAAGAGGAAAATATAGAAATTTCAACAATATGTACGAGTTGTGATAAAAACTATTTTTCATATAGAAGAGATGGTGTTACGGGAAGATTTGCGGGAGTGATAAAGCTTCATGGCTGAAAATCCAAATAAAGCAGTAGCACTAAAGTATGATAAAGAGGGAAGCTCTGCTCCAAAAGTAGTAGCTAAAGGGAAGGGTGAGATAGCAAAAAAAATTCTTCAAAAAGCAGATGATTTTGAAATTCCAATCTTTAAAAACAAAGCTTTAGCTGAATCACTTTTAAAACTTGATGTAGATGAACAAATCCCAGCAAACTTATATAAAGCAGTTGCAGAAGTTTTTGTTTGGCTTATGAACAGTGAACAAAAAGCTCAGTTGTCGAGAAACAACTAAGCTTTTTTTTTACATATACATACCACCATTTACTTTTAGTATCTCTCCCGTTATATAACTAGAACTATCACTTAGTAAAAATGCAACTGCCTCAGCTACATCTTTTGGATCTCCAAACCTTTTTAGAGGGATTTTATCTGTATAAGATTTTTTTACATCTTCACTCAAAGCATCAGTCATATCAGTTGCAATAAATCCTGGAGTTATAGCATTGAACCTTATTCCTCTTGCTGACCCCTCTAATGCAAAGGATTTTGTCATAGAATTCATAGCACCTTTACTTGCACTATAGTTTGTCTGTCCAGCATTCCCACTCTCACCAACTATTGAAGAGATATTTACCACTGCACCAAACCTTTTTTTACTCATCGCTTTAAGTCCCTCACGACATCCTAAAAATGCTGAGTTTAGGTTTGCTTTGATAACACTTTCAAAGTCATCAAGTTTCATTCTTAGTGCTAATTTATCGTTTGTTATTCCTGCATTATTTACAAGATAACTAAGTTCTCCATCGCTATCTATGATAGTTTTAACTCCAGCTACAAACTCTTCCTCAACACTTGCATCAAAACATATTACAGCAGCCACTCCGCCACTCTTTTCTATCTCCTCTTTAATTGCATCAGCAAGTTCAGGTTTACTTCTATAGTTTATCCAAACTTTTAAACCATACTCAGCCAACACTCTAGCTATATCAGCACCTATACCTTTACTTGCACCTGTTATTAGTACATTTTTACCACTAAATTTCATAATTCTCCTTTTATAATATTTCAATTTTAGTATTGTAGTCAGTTTTAAATTTTTTAAATCCCTTATCAAAAGTGATAATTTTATCACAACTATAGCTATGAGCAAATGTTATGTGATATAAATCAAAAGAGTTTTTCAAAGAGTAGTTATTCTTTAAAAAAGATTGAAGAATTTTTGAAAAGTCTTGTTTCTCTTCTTTTACATATTTTATAAATAAACTAATAGCCTTTTTGATTTTAATATCATCTTCTTTTGCTTTGCTCATGACAAATGAGTACTCTAATATATTTAGATTTGAAAGTACAAGAGTATTGTTATCAATACATTTTTTTACTAAATCAATAGAAATTTTTTGTTGATTTTGGTTATCTACTTTAGATAAAGTAGCATATATCAAGATATTTGTATCAAGATATATCACTACTTAGCTCTTCATGTGGATTTAAAATAGTATCTTTATCAAGTAATATGCTATTTTTGCTCTTATAATTTATAATCTCATCAAACTCTTTTAATGAATCATCTTTCACTGTTGTTATAACTTTAACACCATCCTTTTCAAGAGTTTTTAAAAACGAAAATACTTTCTCACCACTTTGTTCATCGGGTATATCAAGAGTTATAGTCATTCCTAATTCCTTATCGCTTCTTTATCTAGTTCGCCACTTCTTAGTTTAGCTAAATATTCATTTAACTCTTTTTTAACTGAGCCGTGAAGTATATAAACTCCTAAAAGATTTGG
>JALUNR010000088.1 GCA_027055005.1 Campylobacterales bacterium | reverse complement strand
ATAGTGCTGATTTATCACTTCTTAGATTTATAAAGTTTTGTAAACTTCTTGCATTTATGCTCCAAGTAAGTTCTGTTTTATAACTTTCTGGCAGACAGTATTTTGCTTTATCATTACTCACTCCACTTTTAAGTATAACTCTTAGATTTTCAAGTGCTTTTATACTTGCTTCATCTACCTCATTTACTCCAGTATATACTAAATATTTTTCGGCTCTCTCTTTATCACTAATAGTAAAACTCTCTTCACTTTTTAACTCTTTTAGTGTATATCTAGTTGATTTTACACTAAGACTTGCCATCCTATGTCTTGCTAACTCTTGCAAAAGTGCTCTACTTATACCTTTTATATAAAAGTTATATGTAATATGCTCTAAAGTTGAGCTATGTTTAAATTTGTTTCCAACTCTATCTATAAGTTCTCTATCTTTTTCTCCACCATTATCACTTTTATCAAAACTTTGCCAACAAGTCCTTATGGCATTTGAGCAAATATTTAATGGTGTATGATGTAGTAGTGTTACTGTCATATAATAAGCCCTTTAATTTTTAGGGCTTATTATAATATGTTATTGTTTAAGTTGTAAAAGTGTGTTTAGCATTTGGTCTGAAGTTGTAATAGTTTTTGAGTTTGCTTGAAATCCTCTTTGGATTACTATAAGTTGAGTAAGGCTTCTACTTAAATCAACATTACTCATTTCTAGGGCACTTGATTGGATAAATCCTCTACCACCAGTTGCCGCTTGACCTATAACTGGATCTCCTGAGTTTGCAGTTTGAACAAAAAGATTTCCTCCATCACTCTCTAATCCTATATTGTTTGTAAACTTTGCCATGGAAAGTTGTGCTAAACCAAAACTTCTACCATTTGTAAAACTTCCTATCAAAGTTCCTGTTTGATCTATTCTTATACCATCCAAATCTCCACCCGTAAATCCATCTTGACTAATTCCAGAAGTATTTGATGGATTATCAAAACTTGTAAGCCCATCAAACTTATTTGGTGTTCCTAAATTTAGTCTAATAGTTTGATTTGGTGCTGAACCATTATTTGCTGTAAATGTAATACTAGTTGGAGTATATGTTGATAAAGCCCCATCTGAACCATAAGTTACATTTCCATTATCAATTACATTTTTTACTGGACTACCTCCTATATCTCCTGGCTCTGGGACACTTATAGTCATATGCCACTCTACACCAACTTTTGTTCCACTATTATCTTTTATATATTGTTCTTTTCTAAATTGGATTCTTACTGTATGTTTTGTTCCAAGTGAATCAAATACATCTATACTACTAGCATGTGTAGCTGCATTTATAGCTTGAGTTATCTTTATACCTGAACTTTTTGCTGTTAGTTCTCCGGCTAAAGATCTCATAGTCGTGGAAAACAAAGTATTTTCATCAGTATTTGAATCACTTATACCTTCGACAGAGATATTTAAATCAGATGTATTTGCAGCACTATTATCAATTTGATATTTTCCCTCATTGTTTACTGTAATATTTGCACCTGTAGATACTTTTCTTGCAGCATCTTGCATACCTTTTCTTAAATCTTCTGTATTATTAAAGTAATAAGTGTCATCATCTGCATCTTTATTACCATCATTATTTGTATCTTCCCATCCAACTTTACTAGTATCAGTAGTAAATCTAAATTTTTTTACAGTATTTCCACTATCAAAACTTATTTTTACACCTTGTTCATCTTTTAGATTAAATGCTTTTCCTTCAGCATTAAATAGTACATCAAATTTATCCACTTTTTCATCATCTTTTGTACCAGCAACATTATCTGCACCATTTGTACCATCAGTTGAATCCAATGGTCTAATAATAGATTTATTTGTTATTTGATCTCCACTGTTAAGATTTGCTTTTAGATTTAGTACTGAAGTCTCTTTTGCTGGAGTTGTTAATCCTGGAGGAATACTTATATCTTGTATTGGAGCAGTATTATCTATCTCTCCAGTTGTTGGATTTCTAAGCCACCCTTGAGCTATAAGTCCTTGATTATTTACAAAGTCTCCATTTGCATCAAAAACAAAATCTCCACTTCTTGTATATTTATATGTTTTCCCCTTATCTGGACTAACAACAAAAAAACCATTTCCTTGTATAGCAAGATCTGTATTTTTACTTGTTGTTTGGATAGAACCTTGTGAAAACATTTTAGTTACTGAGTTTATTTCTGTTCCAAGTCCTACTTGCATAGGATTTTTACCACCCATAGTTCCTTGTGGAGCTGTTGCAATTTTTGAAGTTTGGGAAAGTAAGTCCGAAAAGTTTGCTCTACTGTATTTGAATCCATTTGTATTTACATTTGCTATGTTGTTACCTTCAACATCCATCGCTATTTGGTGTGCATTTAGTCCGGTTACTCCAGACCATAGTGATCTCATCATTTGGCAATCCTTTTAATTTTTTATCAAAAAAGTAGCAAGTACCATTCCTACTTTATTACTACTTAAAATAATTTGATTATTTTTTCATATTTATTGCATTTTGTATCATTTGGTCACTTGTAGTGATACTTTTACTACTTGCATCAAATGCTTTTTGCATAACTATAAGTTCAGTCATAGCTGTAGACATATCCACATTGCTCATTTCAAGATGTCTAGTTGAAATATTTTGATTTAACACATTTCCATATTTATCTTTTAACAAAATTGCATCTCCACTATTTGCTGTTTTTTTATAATATATAGGAGATGCTTGACTAAGTCCTTCTTCATTTTGGAAGTTAAAAACCATAACTTTATATATTGGAACAGTTCTTCCATTATCAAACTTTGCTTGAATATTTCCAAGACTATCTATACTATAATCTTCTAAATTTCCAGATACATATCCATCTTTTTGAATTTCTTTTCCTGCTACTTTTGAATTACTATAAGATATTAACCCATCCCAACCACTATTTTTTATATTTGCATCATATCGTGTACCTAATTGAAGTTTTATATCTTTACCATCATTGTCAATACTATTTAGAGTATTAGATAAAAAAGCTCCTCTTGTATCAAAAGTTAAAGTACCATCTTTAGTACTTAAAATTTTTCCATTTTTGTCTTTTATAGTAGCTTTTGCATTCCATATAATATTTTTTTTCCCTTGCGGAACATGCTTTGTAAATTTAATTTCCAATATATCTTTATCACCTTTTGAATTAATAACCTCACTTCTATATATTTCTATATTAGGTACTTCTATTTTTTCACCCTTTTCATTAAAAGAATACTTTGGTGTAGAGTCAAGATTACCTTTCATCTTTACATAAGTTGTCCTTTGTGCTGGTAAAGTTAATTTTTGTGGTAAGACTATCTTTGTTTTGGTATCAGTACCAGTTAGCTTTATATCACCAACACTATTATCAGTTATAATTCCATTCGAAATATTATTTGCGGATTGCCCTAAAACAAAATTACCTAAATGATCTACTAAATTTCCATTTCTATCTCTATTAAATGCACCATCTCTTGTATAAAAATATTTTCCTGAACTATCTTGAACACCAAACATTCCTTTTCCAGAAATAGCCATATCATACTTTCCATCTGAACTTTGTAATACTCCCATATTCATAACTGATGTAGTTGCCATACCAACACCACCTAATCCTACATCATCAGAGGTTGGATTATTTACTTGATAATCTAATTGTTGAGCAAAAATTGTCGAAAATTCAGGATTTTTATATTTATATCCAATAGAATTAATATTTGCAATATTATTTGACCAAACATCCATACCAAACTGATGAGTTTTTACTCCACTTATTCCATTGTAAAATGATCTATTCATTTTTATGCGCCTTTATCATATATCTCAGCAACATTGCTAAAATCAACAAAAGAATCATTTAATTTTAAATATGTTTTATTATCTTCAAATTTTACTGATTGAATTTTGTAAGAACCAAAATCAGCATTTAGATTTAAGCCATCTGGATTTGTATATTTTGCAACTATTTTATATTCTCCTGTCTTTGCTTTCTCTCCAGCATCAGTTAATCCATCCCATTTAAAAGGATGAGAACCTTTTGTATCTTCACTAATAGGCATAGTTTTTACTAACCTATTTTTATCATCATAAATTTCAATATTTCCACTTTTTATATCATCAGTAAAATTAAGTGAAAAATTTACAGGTTTCATTGAACCATCTTGATTCTTTGTAAGTTTTATTTTTGTATCAAGTTTTGCATACTTTCCAATCGATGCAACTGCTGCAAAATTTTTATTTTGTTTAAAACTTGCACTAAGTTGTTCGAGAGCTTTATTTGTATTCTGTCCTGTTTCAAGTGCTGCAAGTTCTGATGTTTGTGATAAAATTTTATCCGTATCCATTGGAGATGTAGGGTCTTGATACTGAAGTTGTGTTATAAGAAGCTTTAAAAAATCATCTTTATTTAAAACGCTTTTAGGATTTAATCCTACTCCATTTAGTGATGCTCCTAATGTATCTATGCTATTTACTGCCATTTTAAATCCTTATATGTAAAGTGGTGTTGTTATTTCAAAACTCTCTTCTTCATTTATAACCTCAAAGTCTTTTGAATTTTGATTTTTATTTTTTTGGTTTTGTTCATCTTTGTTTTTGCCATTTTCATTAAAGTTCATGCTAAGCTCACTAAATCCCATATTCACTAGAGAATTTTTAAAGTCAGATTGATTTTGAGAAAACAGTGATATTGTGTTGTGATTTGAAGTAACAGTTATATGTAAGTTATTTCCACGATTTATCATAGTTACATCAACATCACCTAATCCTTTTGGATTTAGTTGCATTTTTACTTTCATAAGAGGTGGTTTATACCTTTCTACTTGATCTTTAAAATCCTCAGCAAAAGTATTAAATGTTTTTTTTACTTCAGTTGTTCCAAATGTATGTTTACTTAATGATATTTTATGTTCATGTGTATGATGAATACTTTCAACTTTAGTTGCATCGTCTTCTTTAGTATTTACTACTTTATTTTCATTTTCATTGATATTTTCTTTATTTATTACAGAAATATCTTTGACTTTTTGTTTTAACTTTTTAGATTGTGATTTTATTTTCATAGGTTTTATTAAATCTTTTTCTATTTTAGCATCAGGTAAACTTATATTTTTTTCTTTGATATCAGTTGGCATTTTTAAAGATTTTTTTTCTTTTTTTATAGGTTTTATATCTGAAGAAATATGTTGTATTATTTTTTCTAGTGTTACTACTTTTTTTTGTTTTACTTCATTTGTATTATTGATATTTTTTTGATTTTTACTACTATATAGAGTATTTATTTTAACTTTAGGAATATTTTGTATTATATCTTTTTTAGTTTTATTTTTAGGTATAATCAATACTTCTTTTGTTTTATGTTGAATAATATTTTTGTTCAAATCTTTTTGTTGAATTTGATTTACTGAATTTTCTGTTATTTTTTGAAAATTATCAAAAGTTTTATTTCTTATAACACTCTCTTTCATATCTTTTGAATGCAATTTTTTATCAGCTTTTTCATTATTAGAATTACCAAAATTTGTTATTTTGATTTCTTTTTGAGATCTTCTTTTTTTATTTGGCTTTATTTCATTTTTTATTACCAAGGGTTTATCTATTACTTCTTTGTTCTTTTGAATATTATCAGTTTGTAAAGTGTTGTTTTTAGACTTAAATCTATTTTTTTTATTACTAATATTTGACAATACACTTTTTAAAGTATGTTGTGTTGCATTATCTTTTTTAAGAGTTTCAATTAATCTTTTTTTTGAATCCTTTAATTTATTTTCTATAAGTTTAAATATATCTTGACTTTTTATAGTTTGAATCGATTTTTTATCATTTGGATTAAGTGCTAAATCTTCTTTAAAAAATTTAATATTTTTTATATTTATATTATTTTCTTTTGCTATTTCTAATAACTCTTTTATATTCTTTGCATTTTTAAATTCTGTAACTATAGTTTTATTTTTACAACATATTTTTAACTCTTTTGAATTAGTTTTGAAATCTTTTATATCTATATTATTTTTAACCATGAAAGATAATTTCAAAAGATCTTCAACTAAAACTTCTCCTATTTTTGAGCTTTGATTATCACTATCTAAATCTAATTTTAGCTTCCCTTTTGAAAAAGTAGAAAGCATCTTGTCAAGTTTTTCAAAATTTTCCAAATTTTTTGGTGATTTTAAAATTTTTTCTAGTAAAAAGTTTTTTGTTTTATTATCATCTACACTAGAAAACATAGTTTTTAAAATATCTTCAAAAAAATCACTAGCACTACTTTGTTTAATATTTTTAATATTTTGTGCTAAAGAGTTAACATCTTTTGTATCTAAAAGTGTTGTATTCATACAAAATCCTATATTTATTTACTTTATACAAATGAATAGCAATATATGTTCCAAGTTAGTAGTGGTGTAATAAAAGCAAGTTTCGCTACAATGGGCGAAAATTATAAATATAGGATATATATACAGATGAAAGAGATACGAAATATAGCAGTTATAGCCCATGTTGATCATGGTAAAACTACACTAGTTGATGAACTTTTAAAGCAATCTGGAACTTTTGATGAGCATAAAAAAGTAGATGAAAGAGTTATGGATAGCAATGATTTGGAAAAGGAAAGAGGTATAACAATCCTTTCTAAAAATACAGCTATTACATATAAAGATTATAAGATAAACATCATCGACACTCCCGGCCATGCTGACTTTGGTGGAGAGGTTGAGAGGGTTTTGAAGATGGTTGACTCAGTGCTTCTTTTGGTAGATGCTCAAGAGGGTGTTATGCCTCAAACTAAGTTTGTTGTAAAAAAAGCACTTGAGCTAGGACATAGACCGATAGTTGTAGTAAACAAGATAGACAAACCAGCAGGTGAACCAGATAGAGTTGTAGATGAGATATTTGACCTATTTGTAGCACTTGATGCAAATGATGAACAATTAGATTTTCCAGTAGTTTATGCAGCTGCTAAAAATGGATATGCAAAACTATCTTTAGATGATGATAATGACAACATACTTCCAATCTTAGATACTATTATAAAAGAAGTTCCAGCTTCTAGTGGAAGTGTTGATAATCCTCTACAACTTCAAGTTTTTACACTTGATTATGATAACTTTGTAGGAAAAATAGGAATTGCTAGAATCTTTAATGGAAAAATCAAAAAAAATCAAGCAGTTACTTTGATAAAAGCTGATGGTGAAAAAACAAATGGTAGAATTTCTAAACTTATAGGATTTTTAGGACTTGATAGAATAGATATAGATGAAGCAAATAGTGGTGATATAGTTGCTGTTGCTGGTTTTGAGACTTTGGATGTTGGAGATACTTTAGCAGATCCTAACAACCCTATAGCACTTGATCCTTTACATATAGAAGAGCCTACAATTTCCGTTGTATTTAGTGTAAATGACTCTCCACTTGCTGGAACAGAGGGGAAATATGTAACTTCTAACAAGATAGTTGAAAGACTTGAAGCAGAGATGCAAACAAATATTGCTATGAAGTATGAGAGTAGTGGTGAGGGAAGTTTTAAAGTAAGTGGTAGAGGTGAACTTCAAATAACAATCTTGGCAGAAAACATGAGAAGAGAAGGTTTTGAGTTTTTGATGGGAAGACCTGAAGTTATCATCAAAGAGGAAAATGGTGTAAAAATGGAGCCATTTGAGCACTTGGTAGTTGATGTACCTGATGATTTTACTGGAACTGTTATCGAAAAACTAGGAAGAAAAAAAGCTGAGATGAAGTCTATGACTCCAACTGGAGATGGACAAACAAGAATAGAGTTTGAAATCCCTGCAAGAGGGTTGATAGGTTTTAGAAGTCAGTTTTTAACTGATACTAAAGGTGAAGGTATCATGAACCACTCATTTTTAGAATATCGACCAATAGTTAGTGGTGTTGAAAGCAGGATGAATGGTGCACTTGTATCTATGGAAAATGGTGTAGCTCTTGGTTTTTCACTTTTTAACTTACAAGATAGAGGAGTACTTTTTGTAGCACCTCAAGATAAGGTATATGTTGGTATGATTATAGGAGAACATGCAAGGACAAATGACTTGGATGTAAACCCAATCAAAGGTAAAAACCTTACAAATGTAAGGAGCAGTGGAGCTGATGAAGCTATAAAACTAGTTCCACCTCGTGTTCCTACACTTGAAAGTGCATTGGAATGGATAGAGGACGATGAGTTGGTTGAAGTAACTCCAAAAAGCATAAGAGTTAGAAAGAGATACTTAGACCCAACAGTCAGAAAAAGAATGGCTAAAAAAACAAAATCATAAATAGGAGGAAAAATTATGGATTTAGGAAGCTTGTTAAATATAGGAGCATCTCTTTTAAAAGATAAAGTAGGTACAGATGAAAATAGCATAGGTGATGCACTTAGCTCAATACTTACAAATAAAGAGGGAGGACTTGATCTATCAAATATCTTATCTGCAGTTGGAAATGGAGATCTTGGTTCAGTTGTAAGTTCATGGATAGGTGGAGGAGAAAATGCTCCTATAGATGCTGATGGTATCAAAAACCTACTTGGAAGTGATAAAATAAATGAGTTTGCAGCAAAACTAGGAATTGATGCAGACACTGCTGCTGATGCACTTAAAGATGTACTACCAAATGTAGTAGATAAAGCTACTCCAGAAGGAGATAGTATTTTAGATCAACTTGGTGGAGTTGATGGACTTATGGATATAGCTAAAAAACTATTTTAATTTAAAGGCTTTATGATTTTTCATAAAGCCTTCTTCTACATAAACATTAAACTTTTATTAATAAAGAACGATTATACTACTTCTTATAGATAAAAATCACAGGAGATAAAATGGGATTATATGATAGAGATTATGCGAAAGGTTCAGATAGAGTTGGAAACTATGAAGAGCATTCTATAGAAAGAGGAAGTAGTGATGTTGCTTCATTTATAAAACAAACTTATCAACTTTTTGCAGGAAGTCTGCTTGTTGGAGCTGTTGGAGCTTATGTTGGTATGGGAATTCCTGCTATAAAAGAGTACTATTGGGGATTTGTTATCTTAGAGTTTGTACTTATATTTGCGATAGGATTTGCTAGAAATAAACCTGGTTTAAATATGCTTATGCTTTTTGCATTTGCTTTAGTTTCTGGTTTAACTATGTCTGTTATAGTTGGTAGATATATAGGAATGGGTGGTAGTAGTATAGTCGTAAATGCCCTAATTTTGACAACTGTAGCCTTTGGTGGACTTAGTGTTTTTGCTATGAATACAACTAAAGACTTTACTACAATGGGTAAATTTTTATTTATAACTTTGATAGTTATTATCGTAGCAAGTTTATTAAATGTATTTTGGTTACATAACCCTTGGTTACAAGTAGGTGTTGCTAGTATTAGTGCTATACTTTTTAGTGCTTTTATACTTTATGATACTCAAAATATCATCAGAGGAAACTATGCAACTCCAGTTGATGGTGCTTTGGCACTTTATCTTGATTTTATAAATCTTTTTATATCTCTATTACAAATTTTAGGTATATTTGGTAGCAGTGATGACTAAAGATGAGGGCGAAAAACTTTTTCGCCTCATTGATGCAAATCTAAATAGACTTAAAGAGGGTATAAGAGTTGTTGAAGATTGTCAGAGATATATCTTTGATAATAAAAATCTTACAAAAAAACTAAAATCCATAAGACACAAAGCAAGAGTAGAAAACTTTCAAGAGTTTTTAAAACATCGTGATATAGTTGGTGATGTGGCAAAAAGCACTACAAAAAGTGAAAAAAATCGAGATAATATAGACGATGTCTTAATAGCAAACATAAAAAGAGCAGAAGAATCAGCTAGAGTTTTAGAGGAAAGCTTTAAACTTTTAGATAGTTCTAAAGCTAAGGATTTTAAGCTAATAAGATATGAATTATACGATATAGAAAAAAGTATATGGCAAAACTAAGAGTTCTTAAAAAGCAGTTTGGATTTGACTCTTTTAAAAGTATCCAAGAAGAAGCTATAGATAAGATTTTAGCTAAAGAGGATCTACTTGTAATCCTTCCAACTGGAAGTGGAAAATCCCTCATATATCAACTCCCTACCCTTTTAATGGATGGCGTTACTGTTGTAATCTCCCCACTGATAGCTTTGATGCAAGACCAAGTTACAAATCTAAAAGTAAATGGCATCACAAGTGGCATGATAAACTCTCAAAACACAAGTGAAGAAAACTATGCTATCTTTAATCTGGCTCTACAAAAAAAGATAAAGTTTTTATATATAGCTCCAGAGAGAATGGCAAATGAGTCTTTTCAGCTCATGTTAAAAAAACTAGATATAAACTACTTTGTAATAGATGAGGCACACTGTGTTAGTGAGTGGGGACATGAGTTTAGGGATGATTATCGAAAGTTGGCTCACTTAAAAGATATATTTCCAAATACTCCTATATCTGCTTTTACTGCTACTGCTACTGATGAAGTTAAAAATGACATACTTCATACTCTAAAAATCCCTCAAACTTCACTTTTAAAATCAAAAATCCAAAGAGATAACCTCTATATAGAGGCTCAAAAAAGAGTAGGAAATGGTAAAAAACAGATAGTAAACTTTTTAAAAAAACACCAAAATGAATGTGGAATAGTTTACTGTTTTAGCAGAAAAGAGTGTGAGAGTTTGAGTAAGTATCTAAATAGTCAAGGATTTAATACTCTAGCTTATCATGCAGGACTTCCTACAATTAAAAGAGAGGATATTTTTAACAAGTTTAAAGATGAAAGTGTAAAAATAATAGTTGCTACTATCGCCTTTGGTATGGGGATAGATAAATCTAACATAAGATTTGTTCTTCATACATCTATGCCAAAAACTTTGGAAAACTATACTCAAGAGATAGGACGAGCAGGTAGAGATGGGCTTAACTCTTATGCACTACTTCTATACTCAAAAGCTGATGAGATTGGGAAAAGAAGATTTATAGATGAGTTAGAAGAGTCAGCTTA
>JALUNR010000087.1 GCA_027055005.1 Campylobacterales bacterium | reverse complement strand
GACTACATTTTTCAAATGAGTAAGTTTTTTTTCTAAATCATACTTCTTTATAACTAAGTTTTGAAAAGTTGCATTCTCTAAAGTAGTTTTCATCATGGTAAATGGATCCATTCCATTTCCACCACCTATATTTACTCCTGCAAGAGCAGCAAGAGAGGATAATCCTCCACCTACTGACTTTTGGCTTCCTTGAGGGGATAGAGTTACTTCTGATTTATAATAATTTGGAGATATTATCAAAAATATAAGTGTTATAAAAGTTATCACACTTACAGTGATAGCAATCTGCTTTTTATACTTCATTATAGTTTCAAATAGCTCTTTTAAATCTATCTCATCCTCTTCTATCATATAAGATTGATTGTTATTTAACTTATCATTCATACTACATCGCACCTACTGTATGAAGTGAAGCTGCAGTTACTGCTAACTGATATAGTATAGATGTAACATCTTTTGCATACTTTATGTTTGAAACGATCTCAAGTTTCATAGGTATAACTATCGTATCACCTTTGAAAACCTCTTTTTTATTTCCTTCAAAAAAACTACTATCTACTCTTCTTGCCTCTCCGTTTGCCTTAACCAAATATACATGATCTTCATCAGCAACCTGAGTAAATCCACCTGCCTTTTCTAAGTAACTATCAACGGTTGTATTTGGTTCGTAAACAAAAGTATTTGGATTTAAAACTTCACCTATAACTGTAACAGTATCGCTCATGGTAGGGATATATAAACTATCTCCATCTTTTAAAGTTATATCATAAGGGCTTTGCTCAAATCTATCCATATCATAGTATAGATTTATCGAGATTCTTCCTATTGGTTTTATCTCTTGTGCCTTTTTTTCTAACTGTTTTACAACTTCTAACATCCTAGTTTTATCTTCTGCTTTTTCTCCAGCATTTGTTGCACTAGCACCTAGTTGTAAAGACTTAGTTCTAAGCTTCTCAACTGACTCTTGTATCCTTTTTTTCTGTAGTTTTTTTACACTTTCTCTTGTAAATACAGCTCCTTCTATAAAGGCATTTTCACTAAATCCACCAGCTCTTTCTATAACACTTGAAAGTTTTTCCCCATCTTCTACAGCATATCGTCCAGGAAATCTAACTTGTCCTTTTAAAGTTATATACTTTTTATCTCTCCAGTTTGCTATAGGAAGGATTTTTACCTCATCATCTGGAAGTATTTTAACACCCTTTTTTAAAGCTTCATCTAAAGATAAAGAGATTATCTCTCTATGTCTTTCTACTCCATCACTCTTATATCTTGCTATCTCAAAGTGAGAGTGAAGAGCTTTTCTAGTTAGCCCTCCTGCTAGTTTTATAAGATGATTTATAGTAGTGGCTTTTCCTATCTCATACTCTTTAGGTAAGAAAACTTCTCCAGTTATAGTAGCAGTTAGTTTATCACTTGTCTTGTCAAACTCATAAAAACTAACTATATCATAAGGTCTTAGCTTAAAGTTTGCATCAAAGTAAGCATCCTTTGTAAAAGATAGAGTTTTACCATGCAGTGTTCTTTGTATAGTAACTTTTGTTGAGGGGATAGTGATATTTGTGTCTGAGTTAACTCTCATAGGTGGTACAAGAGTTATATTTTTATTTAAACTATCTCTTTTAAATTTCACTATATTAAAAAGGTCACTTAAAGACATGTTTTTACTATAGATATACTTTTGTTTAGAACTATCTACTACATCTCCCTCCACATAAACAAAAGGAGTTTTACCTAACTCTTTTTCACTAAAGATATGTATATCATCCCCTTTTAATAAAAAATAATCCTCCTTACCACTTAAAACTCTTTTTAGATTAAAAGCTTTTATCTTATCTACACTTTTTATCACACCATAGTCAAAAACTGTATTTCTTTTGAAAAATCCTTTTTTACCAAAGTAGTATAACTCTTTTTTAAGTAAAGCTGATAGCCTTTTACTTGATGGAAGTTCCCTCTCGCCCTCTGCTACAACATTTCCACTTATAGTGACTGCATTTGCAGAAAGACCACTTAACTTATATGTAGTTATCACATCTCCATTTTTTGGTGTTAAGTCTTGCAAAGCATCATATGAAAGTGTAGAAACTTTTATATTTTTATTTGCAGAGTATCTTTTTAGTGAAACTACCTTTTTGTTTGCATCTGCTTTCAAACCTGAAGCAAATGAAAACAAATCTTTAAACTTTTCATCATCTTTTAGTTCATATATAGCTGGGATATTTACTGAACCTTTTAAAACAACCTCTTTTTTTATAGGTGGAACAAATATAACATCTCCATTTTTCAAAGCTGTATCACTAGAAGTATCTCCATATCTTATCAAAGCATAAAGATCAAAAGTACTATATACCGAACCACCTCTTTTTAAAGCTATGTTTCTATATGAACCATTTGGAAGTACTCCTCCACTTGCTATAAGTGCATCTTTTATTGTAGAAAATGTAGTTAGATTATAAAGTCCTGGAGCATTTACTAAGCCACTTACCGTTACTTGTATAGGACTAAACTCTACTATGTCAACCATAACTGAAGTACTAGTAGGGTATGCTTTTTGACACTCTTTTTTTATGGTTTCTTTTGCATCTTTATATGACTTACCTATTACTTGAACTTTTCCAACTTGTGGTATAACAATATTTCCTTGTCTATCCACTTGAAGCTCAAAATCATTTGGCTCTCCACCATAAATATTTACACTAAGTTTATCTCCACGATTTAAAACATAGTTTGCAGGTGTAGGTACTGAGTATGGATTTAGTTTATTTTTATTTTTAAAAAACTGCTCTCCATATCTTTTTAGCTTTTGATGTTTAACTAATTTAGTACTTTTCTTAGTATTATGTACTTTAGGTTCTATATCATTTTTTATCTCTTGTGGAGTTACTGTTTTTACTTGCACTGAGCCTTTTTTTACATATCCATATTGCTT
>JALUNR010000086.1 GCA_027055005.1 Campylobacterales bacterium | reverse complement strand
ACTACAAAAACTATAACTATACCAGCAGTTTATAAAACTATAACTAAAAGAGTAGTAGCAACTCCAGCGACTACAAAAACTATAAGTATACCAGCAGTTTACAAAACTGTAAGAGTTAAAACTATAGTTACTCCTCCATCAACAAGAGAGGTAAAAATACCAGCGGTTTATAAAACTATAACTAAAAAAGTTAAAGTTTCTCCATCTACTTTAGTATGGAAAGTTGTTAGATGTAAAAGTGTTATTCACTAGTCTTTTTGTTATTGAGTAGAGAGTTTTTCTCTACTCATAGTTCTATGTTTAAGTGTATTTTATGTACATCATTTTCTTTTGATATTATTTGTTCTTCTTGTCAAAAGAGCTTTCTTTTGCCTTCATTATCTCATAGGGTTCTCTCTAAGTCTCTTGATGTATATAGTTTTTATAAGTATAGTGAAATTTTAAAATTACTTCATACTAAACATTATTATCATGGGTCTTATATCTACAAAATTTTGGCTAATAATTCATTTAGAAAGTTTTCTAAAGATTTTGAATATGGTGATAAAGTATATGCTATACCTATTGATGATAAAACAACATCAAATTATTCCCATACTGCTATTTTGGCAAGAGCTTTAAAATCAAAAATAATAAAACCTGTGTATGGTAAGTTGATATCTAAAAATAGTGTGAGTTATTCTAAAAAGTCATTAGATTTTAGACTAAAAAATCCAAGAAATTTTAAATATTCTTTTAAAGAAAAAATAGATGTTATTTTAGTTGATGATATTGTAACAACTGGGACTACTTTAAGCGAAGCTAATGAAGTTTTAAAAAGACATAATGTAAATATTTTATTTGCATTAACTTTAGCTGATGCAAAGCTTTAATAAAGGGCTTTTCGCTATAATATCCTATCTTAATAAATAGGTGAATTTAATGTCAGAAAATCTATTTGAAAATGACGAAAATATAGAAAATATAAATATAGAAGAGAGTATAAAAGGTAGTTATCTTGATTATTCAATGAGTGTTATTATTGGCCGTGCATTACCAGATGCAAGGGATGGTTTAAAACCAGTGCATAGAAGAATTCTTTATGCTATGAATGAGCTAAATCTAAGCTCCAGAGCTCCTTATAAAAAATCAGCTCGTATAGTTGGAGATGTTATAGGTAAGTATCATCCTCATGGTGATACTGCTGTATATGATGCATTAGTTCGTATGGCTCAACCTTTTTCTATGAGACTACCTCTTATAGATGGACAAGGAAACTTTGGTTCTATTGATGGAGATAATCCTGCTGCTATGAGATATACTGAAGCTAGGATGACAAATCTTTCAGAAGAACTTTTAAAAGATTTGGATAAAGATACAGTTGATTTTGTTCCAAATTATGATGATAGTATGAGTGAACCAGATGTACTTCCTTCAAGAGTACCAAATCTTTTATTAAATGGTTCTAGTGGTATTGCTGTTGGTATGGCAACAAATATTCCTCCACATCGTATAGATGAACTTATAGATGCACTTCTATTGATGATAGAGCAAAAAGGTGCAACATTAGAGGAGTTAACTGAGATAATAAAAGGACCTGATTTTCCTACGGGTGGAGTTATCTTTGGTAAAAAGGGTATAAAAGATGCTTATGAAACAGGTAGAGGAAGAGTAAAAGTAAGAGCTAAAACTCATATTGAAACTAAAAAAAACAAAGATATTATCATAATAGATGAACTTCCTTATCAAGTAAATAAAGCAAGGCTTATAGAAAATATTTCAAATCTAGTGAAAGATAAACAACTTGATGGGATAAGTGAAGTTAGAGATGAGAGTGATAGAGAAGGTATAAGAGTTGTTATCGAGTTAAAAAGAGATGCTATGAGTGAGATAGTTTTAAACAATCTTTACAAATCAACTTCTATGGAAATAACTTTTGGTGTAATACTTTTAGCAATAGTTAACAAAGAGCCTAAAGTTTTTAATCTTCATGAACTTTTAACTCTGTTTTTAGCACATAGAAAGACTGTTATCATAAGAAGAACTATATATGAACTAGAAAAAGCAAAAGCGAGAGCTCATATTTTAGAGGGCTTGAAAATTGCACTTGATAATATAGATGAAGTTATAAAAGTTATAAGAGCTTCTAAAGATACAGCCGAGGCAAAAGAAGAGTTAGTTAAAAGATTTGGATTAAGTATTGTTCAAGCATCAGCTATACTTGATATGAAACTTCAAAGATTGACAGGGTTAGAGAGAGAAAAAATAGAAAATGAATTAGCTGCATTGATGGCTGAAATAGAAAGACTTAGCTCTATTTTGAAAAGTGAAGAGTTATTAAACGACTTAATAAAAGAAGAATTACTTGAAATAAAAAATAAATTTTCAACTCCTAGACTTACAGAAATAGTTGATAATTATGATGATATAGACATAGAGGATTTGATACCAAATGAACCTATGGTTATCACTATAACTCACAGAGGTTATATAAAAAGAGTATCTTTAAAACAATATGAAAAACAAAATAGAGGTGGTAAAGGTAAAACGGCAGTTACTACTTATGATGATGATTTTATAGAAAACTTCTTTGTATCAAACACTCATGATACTTTGATGTTTGTTACAAATAAAGGTCAACTTTATTGGCTAAAAGTTTATAAGATTCCAGAAGGAAGTAGAGCTGCAAAAGGAAAAGCTGTTGTAAATCTTATCAATCTTCAACCAGAGGAAAGTATAAAAACTATCATACCTACAACTGATTTTGATGATAGCAAATCTATGGCTTTCTTTACAAAAAAAGGTATTATC
Organism: Campylobacterales bacterium; assembly: GCA_027055005.1. Lineage (GTDB taxonomy): Bacteria > Campylobacterota > Campylobacteria > Campylobacterales > QNZT01 > SZUA-1377. The sequence continues at coordinate 8,376 of JALUNR010000086.1, read as the reverse complement.
AAGCGAACAAATTTAAGTGAATTTAAAAATATAAGAACAGTTGGTGTTAGAGCTATCACACTAGATGAAGAAAATGAACTTGTAAATGCCGCAATAGTTGGAAGTGAAGATAAATATATTTTTATAGTTACACAAAAAGGAATGTGTATTAGATTTAATATAACAGATGTAAGAGAGATGGGAAGAACTGCAAAAGGTGTCGCTGGTATTAAATTTAAAGTTACTGGCGATGAAGTAGTTGGTGGTATTGTTATAGAAGATGAAAATCAAGAAATTCTTGCACTTAGTCAAAAAGGTATCGGAAAAAGAACAGAAGTAAACGAATATAGAGAGCAAAAAAGAGGTGGAACTGGAGTAATCAGTATGAAATTAACTGCAAAAACCAAAGATTTGGTTGGAGTTGTTATAGTAGATGAAAATAAAGATCTTATGGCTCTTACCACTAGTGGAAAAATGATACGAGTTGATATGCAGACTATTAGAAAAGCTGGTAGAAATACAAGTGGAGTTATAGTTGTAAAAACTGAAGGTAGTGATGTCGTTGTAGATATAGCTAGAGCACCAAAAGAAGAAGAATTAACTCCTGAACAAATAAACGATGAGATAGAATAGTATATGCTAAAAGTTGCCATAGTTGAAGATGATATAAATATGAGAAAATCACTCGAACTCTCTTTAAAAGATGAGTTTGAGCTTCATACTTTTAAAAATCCAATAGATGCTATTAAAAAGCTTGATAAAAGTTTTGATGTAATAGTTACAGATATAAATATGCCCAAAATGGATGGAATAGAGTTTATAAAACAAACATCATATGAAGCAAATTTTATTATTATTACTGGAAATGCTACACTAAATAAAGCAGTAGAAACTTTAAGACTTGGTGTTAAGGATTTTATAACTAAGCCTTTTGAAATAGAAACTTTAATAAATGCTATAAAAAATGCGGCTAAAGTTTCAAATATTGAAAAAACTGTAGAAAAAAGAATTTTAAGAGATAGAAGAGTAGGTCTTCCTGATAAAAGAAAAGAAAAAATAGAAAGACGAAAAAAGTGGAGTGATAAAAGAAAGCTTTTTTATGGTTCATCTCCTGCTTTAGATAAAATCTTAAATATGCTCACAAAAGCATCTATTACAGATGCATCGATACTTCTTTTAGGTGAAAGTGGTGTCGGTAAAGAGCATTTTGCAAAGTTTATTCATCAAGCATCAAGCAGATATAATAAACCTTTTTTAGCAATAAATATGGCTGCCATTCCTGAAAATTTACTAGAAAGTGAACTTTTCGGATATGAAAAAGGGGCTTTTACTGATGCAACAGCTACAAAAAAAGGACTTTTTGAGAGTGCAGATGGAGGAACTATTTTTTTGGATGAGATAGGAGAGATGCCATTTGCTCTTCAAGCTAAACTTTTAAGAGTTTTACAAGAGAGAGAGATAACTAGAGTTGGTGGAGTAAAACCTATAAAGATAGATGTTAGAATAGTAAGTGCAACAAATGCAAATGTTACTAAAATGATACAAGATAATAAATTTAGAGAAGATTTGTATTATAGATTAAATACTATTCCTGTAAATGTTCCTCCTTTAAGAGAGAGAAAAGAAGAAATTTTAGATATTTGCGATGAATATTTATTTGCTCTTAGTGTTAAGTATGGATTTGAAAATAAAACTTTAAGTGATGATGCAAAAGAAGAACTTTTAAACTATGATTGGCCAGGAAATATAAGAGAACTTATATCAGTAATAGAAAGAGCAACAATACTGAGTGAAGGTGATGAAATACAAAAAAATGAACTGATGCTTGAACAAAGAAGACCAAAAAAATCCATAAATAGTATGGAAAAAGAGTTGATTGAAGAAATTTTAGAAGAGTTTGAGTACAATCTTGTGATGAGTGCAAAAGCATTGGGACTTACAAAATCAAGTTTAGAAAAAAAGATAAAAAAATATGATATTGAGGTGAAGAGTTGAGAAAATATAATGTCGCAGTAGTAGGAGCAACTGGAGCTGTTGGAGAAGAGTTTTATAGACTATTTGAAGAGCATAACTTTCCTATAAATAAGTTAGTTCCACTAGCAAGTAGTAGAAGTATTGGAAAAGAGATAGAGTACAATAAAAAGTATATAAAGGTAAAAGAGTTAACTCCTGAAATTTTTGAAGAAGAAGAGATAGAGATAGCTTTTTTTAGTGCAGGTGGAAGTGTAAGTGCAGAGTTTGCAAAGTATGCAGTAGAAGCTGGAGCAGTTGTGATAGATAACACTAGCCACTTTAGAATGGATCCAAATATTCCACTTGTTGTACCAGAGGTAAATCCTGAGGACATAAAACTTTGGAGAGAAAGTGGAATCATAGCAAATCCAAATTGCTCAACTATCCAAATGGTACAATCTTTAAAAGCCCTAGAAAATATTTACCCTATAAAAAGAGTAGATGTAAGTACTTATCAAGCAACAAGTGGGGCTGGAAAAGCTGGTATGGAAGAGCTTGTAAAGCAGATGCAAGACTTCTTTGCATTTAAACTAGATGAAAGTGAACATAAAGCTTTTATGCATCAAATAGCATTAAATGTCATCCCACACATAGATGTACCACTAGAAAATGACTATACAAAAGAAGAGATGAAAATGGTAAATGAAACTAGAAAAATTCTTCATAAAGATATAGAAGTAAGTGCTACTTGTGTAAGAGTTCCAGTTTTAAGAAGTCATAGTGAAAGTATTACTGTAACTTTTGAAGATGAAGTTAATGTAGATATTTATAAAGTAAAAGAAGCATTTTCTAACTTTGAAAATATGAAGGTTATGGACAATCTAAATGATGGAATTTATCCTATGCCTGTTATTTCAACTGATACTGATTTAACATATGTTGGAAGGATTAGAAAAGATAATTTTAGAGATAATATACTTCACTTTTGGAATGTTGCTGATCAAGTAAGAGTAGGGGCTGCGACAAATGCCATGCGAATTGCTCAAAAATGGATAGAGTTGGAGGAAGTTTAGTGGGCTTTATAGAAAAGATATTTGAAAATACTCTATGGAGTGGAAGGCTTTTTATTCTTTTAGCAGTTATTTTTGGAATGCTTGGAGCAATAGCTCTTTTTATCATAGCAAGTGTTGATTTATGGGATATGGCAAAGTATGTTTTTGTTACATATTTAAATCATGCACACCCAAATAAATTTCATGAAGAAGTTGTTGGAAGTATTATAGGTGCAGTTGATCTTTATTTGATTGCTGTTGTTATGCTTATCTTTAGTTTTGGACTTTATGAACTTTTTATATCTGAGTTAGATCCTGCAAAGTGTAGTGATACTTCTAAGATTTTAGAGATACACTCTTTGGACCAGTTAAAAGATAAGTTAGCAAAAGTTATAGTTATGGTTTTGATAGTTAGCTTTTTCAAAAGGGTGTTGCATACTGAGTATAATGGTGCATTGGAAATGTTATATTTTGCTGGTAGTATATTTGCACTGTCATTTGCTCTTTATTTCTTGCATAAAGGTCATGGAGATGAAAATACAAAAGAAAAGGAGCATTAGTTTTGAGTAAAATATTTATAGATGCCTGTTTTGGTAAGGAAACTCCATATACACCAGTATGGATGATGAGACAAGCAGGAAGATACCTTCCAGAGTATATGGAAGTAAGAAAAAAGGCTGGAAACTTTTTAAACCTTTGCCACTCTCCTAAGATGGCAGCAGAGGTAACTCTGCAACCTGTTGATATAGTAGAAGTCGATGCAGCTATACTTTTTAGTGATATTTTAGTAATTCCAAATGAGATGGGAATGAAGTTAGACTTTGTAAAAGGAGAGGGACCAGTTTTTGAAAAACCTATTGAAAATGAAGATGATTTAGATGCTCTTATAGGTGGAGAAGAGGCTGCTAGTAAGCTAACTTATGTTTATGATACTATTAAAATAGTGAAAGAAAAGTTACCAGACGATAAAGCATTTATAGGATTTTGTGGAGCACCTTGGACTCTTGCAACTTATATGATAGAGGGGCAAGGAACAAAGACTTATACAATATCTAAAAAAATGATGTATCAAAATCCTGAACTTTTACATAAGATATTAAAAAAAGTAACTGAAGTTGTAAAATACTATATGGAAAAACAAATCCAAGCTGGAATCGAAGTAGTACAAATTTTTGACTCATGGGCAGCAGCAATAGAACCATCAAAATATGATGAGTTTAGTTGGAAATATATGGTTGAAATAGCTGAATATTTGAAAGAAAAATATCCTCATATTCCAGTTATAATGTTTCCAAAAGGAGTTCCTTCATTTTTAGATGATGTATATGGAAACTTTGATGTTTTTGGTGTTGATTGGGGAACTCCTATGGCACTAGCAAAAGAAAAATTAGGCGATAAATATGTACTTCAAGGTAATATGGAGCCTTGCCGACTTTACTCAAAAGAGGCAACAAAAGAGTGTGTTGAGAGCTTGGCAAATACTATGAAAGACGGAAGACATATCTTTAACTTAGGTCATGGAATTTTACCTGATGTTCCAGTTGAAAATGCAAAATACTTTGTAAAACTTTGCCAAGAAACAAGTAAAAGATAAGAGTGTTTACTTTTGGACCAGTAAATTCTAGGAGGTTTGGACTATCTTTAGGGATAGACCTCTCTCCTAAAGAAAAAAGTTGTAACTTTGATTGTGTTTACTGTGAATTAGAAGCTGCTAAACCAGTTGATATTATAAAAAATCCTCCCTCAGTAAAAGAAGTTATAAAAGAAGTAAAAGAAAAACTAGAAAAGTTTCCAAAAGTTGAAGTTATAACTATAACTTCAAATGGAGAGCCAACTCTCTATCCATATCTTGATGATTTAGTAGATGAGTTAAACAAGATAAAACAAAACAAAAAACTTTTAATCCTCTCAAATGCCTCAACTATTTGTGATGATAAAATAAAAGCTACTTTAGAAAAAATAGATATTGTAAAACTATCACTTGACTGTGCAACTCCTAAGTGCTTTAAAAAGATAGATAGACCACTAAAAGGTATAGATATATCTCATCTTATAGAGTGTATGAAAAATATAAATCCACCAACTCTAGTGATAGAAATCCTTTTAGTAAAAGGTATAAATGACAAAACTGAAGAGATAGAAAAACTAAATAAAATTCTTCATGACATAAAACCAGATAGGATAGATTTAGGAACGATAGATCGTCCACCAGCGTATAAAGTTCAAAAAGTTGAAGAAGAGAAACTTGTAGAACTATCAAAACTTTTTACAAATCTTCCAATAACCATAATAATAAAAAATCCTCCAAAAACAAAAGAAAACTTTTCACAAGAGGAAATTTTAAATCTTTTATCACATCGTCCACAAAGTCAGTTTGATATAGATACTCTTTTTAGTAATAAATCAAAAAATATTTTGAGTGAGTTACTAAAAAGAGGAGAAATTTTTAAAAGTGATGTTGCTGGAATTAAGTTTTATGAAATCAATAAATCTTCTCATATTTCATAAAGTCAACAACAGTTATACCATTTTTTGAGTTTAAATGGTGGGTTGCTTTTATATTTGGTAGAAAGTTTGGTTTTATTTCTAAAAGTTCATTTTCTTTATAAGAGTTTAGAGTTAAGTCTTCTATTTTTGCTAGTGAAAATTCTGCTCCATATAGATTGAATTTTTGCTTTTGTCTAGCTCTTATGATTTGGTTGTCTTTTATTATGATTCCAGCATTCCTTCCTGTATTACTATCAAAAATAACTGGATTTTTCTTATGAGGTATCCAGTTTTGGCTTAGTGGTGAATCACTTTGATAAATATACAAAAGACTAGCTTGATCGTCATTATTTTTTGTTGTATGATTTGTTAGTAGCCACCACTTACTATCTTTTTCAAAAACTATAGTATCAGCTGCTTTTATATCTTTCATAATCTCTTTTTCAAATTGCCATTTTAGTGGAAATTCTAAGCATTTATAAACTCTTATAGACATCGATGCACTACTTTCTGGTATCATAAAAAGAGTATTTTGATACTCAAAAAGATAAGGAAATGATAGATGAAAAGGCTCATCTATCACTTTGCCTAAGATTTTGTAACTTTTGTCTTGAAAAATTTCTACACAACTTATACAAGCAATATTTTTTTTGTAGTCAAAATCCTCCAAGAAAACTATATGTCTATTGTCATATGTGTATACAAAAGGATCAGCATAAAAGTGAAAAGGTGGAGTTTTTATCTGGGTTATATTATAAAGATTGTTATCAAAATCTTCAAACATAAACCCTACATGAAATCTAGGGTGTTGTTTTAATATTTTTCTTTTAAAGGCAAGGATAAAGAAAAGTCTTATGGTTTTAAAAATATATTTTAGTATATCTACTATGCTAGGTATTTTTGTATCAAAGTTATGAGTATTATCTGTATTGGCAAGAAGAGTGTTGTTGTTTGCATATTGCTTTATAAAATCTTCTATAAAAACTAAGCTTTCTCTAAAAACTCTTATTTTCATTTGTGAGATAAATCTTAGTGTTGAAAGTTTTCCATTTAAAAGAGTTATTTTATTGTTATTATTTTCATAATTGATTGAAAAATTAAGATTATCTTTTCTTAAAAGAACTTCCCAAAAGCTGATAGGTTTATTGTAGTTTAAAGATATAGTTCCATCTTTTGCAGTTATTTTAGGGGGCTTACAAAAATTTAAGTTTATTAAAAGGTCTAATTTTAAATTTTTATCATATGAGAGTTGAAGATATGATTTTTTAGTGTATGTTTTTATTTCATTAAAAATATTTGATAAAAGTTTTTCTTCAAGTGAAATATAGTAGTCATAAATATGTTTTTCTTTTTCAGAAGGGATTAGAAATAATTTTATATTTTTATTATTTTTTAGCTCATTGATAAAATCAATAATATATTTTTCTTGATATGGGGAGTCTAGTAAAATACCTATATTTTTCAACTTTTTGCCTTTGTAAGTCCTAAAATTCTATGATGTTTTATACTAAATCTAAAAGCTGAGTTTATATGCCAAAAAATATTTTTTGAAAAGAGATTTCTACTATGCATTTGTGAATTATGTTCTATAAAATACTCTTTATCTAGTTTTAATTTAAATCCAGCTTTTTTTGCTCTAAAACATAAATCAATATCTTCACAATACATAAAATATCTTTCATCAAAACCATTTAAATTTTTAAATACTTTAGGTTTAAAGATTATAAATGAGCCAGAAAGCCACTGTGGATATTCAACTTCAGTATTTGTTCCATAGTGTAATCTTTTTCCTGTAAGTATAGAAATAAAAAAGTTAGCTAAGTGAGGGAAATATCTATCTGGATAATCCAAAAAGTTTGTTTTTTTATCAAGATATGATCTAGGAGCTACCATATCATAGTTGGAAGTATAAAAATTTTCAATAAGTCCTAAAAGATTTTTTGTACTTATACTAATATCTGGATTGCAGATGATAAATAAATCATCATCTTTAGGATTTAACAGTTCAAACATTTTATTATGATTTTGACCAAAACCTCTTGTTTTGCCATCATAAAAATAAAATATATTATTTTGGATACAAAAATCTTTGAGTTTAGATGAACCTGTATTATCTATAATGGATAATTTTATAGAAAAAGTATCATAATTTTCTTGGATATTTTTAAAGTTTTGGATAACTAAATCTTGTTGATTGTGTGAAATTATAGAGATGTATATATTTTTCATTTTATATATTCCATTATGTTTTTTGCTGATTTTAAATAACCATTTTTTTGTAAAAGTATTGCTCTTTCAATATTTAAATGAATTTTATTTTGAAAAGTTTTGTTTGATAAAAACTCTTTTATAAAGTTGAAAATAGCTTCTTCATATCCTGTTTTATCATCAAATTTTGGATATTCATCTCCTAAAATCTCACTAAATACTGGGAGCTTTGAAACAATAGGAATACTTTTTAACCACATAGCTTCAACTAATGGTAGTCCATAGCCTTCATTTCTTGATAAAAATAGACAAAAATGACTCTGTTTATAAAGGGTGTTTAATTTTTTATCATCTATATAACCATGAAAAACAATATTAATGTTTGTATATTTTGCATCTTTAAAAATATTTTTAGTTTCATTTGTTTGTTTGCCCACAATGTTGAGTGTTATATCTTTATTTACATTTGAAGTATCTAAATAATTTAAAAATTTTAAAATTCTATCAAATCCTTTTGAAAGATTGATTCTTCCAACTACTACAAATTGTAAACTGTTTTGGTTATATTTTTGATAAAAATCTTTATTAGATGGTTGTTTTATATTTTGTACCTTATAAGGAATACCATTTGGTAAAAAAAGTAGTTTCTCCTCTTTGATATTATAAAAATTTATAATATCTTCTTTTGTTTGTTTAG
>JALUNR010000085.1 GCA_027055005.1 Campylobacterales bacterium | reverse complement strand
TTCCACCACGGTCGCAAAGTTTTTTGAAATTTTTTAGAGAGTTTTCACAAAGCTAAAAAAGCTTTGTGAAATAGTTATTACATAAATGGATTAGCGTAAAGTGCGATTAGTGCAATAACAAGTGCATAGATAACTTGTGCTTCGATCATCGCTAGTGCGATAAACATTGTAGTCATTAGTTTTCCACCAAGACCTGGGTTTCTAGCAGTACCTGCTATTGTAGCAGCAGCAGTATGACCCATACCGATAGCTCCACCAAGAGCTGCAAGTCCAAGACCTACACCAGCAGCAACAACACTATATGCTTTTAGCATCTCACCAGCATTTTCATTTGCAAATGCTGCAGTTGCAATAGCAACCATTAAAAATAAAATCTTTTTCATAAAAGACTCCTTAAAAAATTTATTTACAAAGTCCGTTCGGCTTGCGTATCCCTACTTATCACTTTGTGGATGGATTTTAACAAAATAGCCTTAAAGTTTTTCTATCAACCCTAGTTCTATTTTATCACCTTTTTGAGATAAAACTTTTACCTTTATTTTATCTCCTACATTTACTATATCAGTTACATTTTCTACTCTATCATCACTTAGCTTTGAAATGTGTAAAAGTCCATCTATGCCCCCTGGTAACTCAACAAATGCACCAAATGGAGCTATCCTTACAACTTTTCCATCAAAAACTTGACCTTCATTAAACTGAGGAATTTCTTTTTTCCTTCTATTATTATGATTTTCTCTTTTTTTCTTAGAAAGCTCTATTATATGCTCTTTTGCTGCTTCACAATTCTCTTTTGAACTACCCTCAACTTTTACTTTTCCACTATCACGGTCAAGATCAATCATAACTTCAAATTTTTCTATAATCTCTTTTATAGTTTTTCCAGCTTGACCTATAATAGAACCAAAGGTAGATGGATCAAGATGAAAGTGTAGGGAACTAGGAAGTGCATTTTCATTTAACACTATCTTACTCTCAGCCTCTTCCATAAGTCCTAAAATATGCTCTCTTGCCTCTTTTGCCTGTTCAAGTGCATCACTTAAAGTTTGGTTATCAATTCCACCTAACTTTATATCCATTTGCATAGCAGTGATTCCATCTCGACTTCCTGCAACTTTAAAATCCATATCTCCATCATGATCTTCAAGTCCCATAATATCAGTTAAAATAGCTTTTTTATCATCCTCTATAACAAGCCCCATAGCAACTCCAGCTACAAGTTTTGTAACTGGAAGATCAGCTGCCTTTAGGGCTAGTGAAGCTCCACAAACTGTTGCCATAGAAGAAGAACCATTTGACTCCAATATCTCCGAAACAACTCTTACAGTAGTAGAACTATCTATTTCTAAAGATGGCTCTATCGCTCTTTTTCCAAGATTTCCATGTCCTAGTTCTCTTCTCCCTGGAGGTCTAAGTGGACTAGCTTCCCCTACACTAAACCCAGGAAAATTATAGTGCAACATAAAGTTCTCATATTGAGAATCATTTGAAGTAAGTCTATCAAACATTTGTGCATCTTTATTTCCACCAAGAGTAACTGAAACTAAAGCTTGAGTTTGTCCTCTTGTAAAAAGACATGAACTATGTACTGAAGGGAGTAAATTTGTTTCTATTTCAATAGGTCTTACATCTTTTAAACCTCTTCCATCAGCTCTTTTCCCTTCATTTAAAATCATATCTCTAACAATTTTTCTTTTATATTTATCTAAAGTTTTACTTATAATATCAAAATCTATATCTTCTTTTGAAGCTATCTCTTTTGCAATTTTTTTAAGATGAACTGCTCTTTCACTTTTAGCCATTTCATTGATTGCACCAATAACTCTATCTTTATAATTTTTATCTATAAACTCATAAAGTTCACTTGATTCAACTTCTACTTTATACTCAAGTTCCACCAACTCTTTTTTATTTGGCAAAAGCTCTTCTTCGTATTTTGTTGCACTTTTTGATATAAAATCACTAGCAACTTGTATAGCTTCGATCATCTCTTCATTACTAAGCTCATTCATTTTATGAATATTTACTATATCTTCGCTTCCCATCCCAACAAGAGGATCATCCATAACAGGTGGTAAAACCTCAACATCTTCACTACCAATAGCTCTCATCTCTATCATCAAAAGTTCATCTTTACTTCCAGCTACATAAAGATCTAGTGTAGAATTTAAAAGTTCACTATTTTTAGGATTTACAACAAACTTTCCATCTATTTTTCCAACCCTAACTCCACTTATACTTTTATCAATCGGTAAATCGCTTACAACCAAAGCTGCACTAGCTGCATTTAAAGCCAATACTTGCAAATCTACTTCATTATCACTACTAAGTACAAATATAACTATTTGTGTAGGATAAGCATATCCCTTTGGAAAAAGTGGTCTTAAACTTCTGTCTATTATCCTTGAAGTTAAAGTTTCAAAATCACTAGGCTTTGTTTCTCTTTTTATAAATCCACCAGGGATTTTTGCAGCTGCATAACTTTTTTCTATATACTGTACAGTTAAAGGTAAAAAATCCTCCTCAACTACCTCATCATCTCTTGCAACTGTAGCTAATACTACTGCATCGCCCTCTTTTACCCAAACTGCACCCGCAGCTTGTTTTGCATATTTATTTAACTCATATATCTCTTGTTTATTTTCAAGATCAATCGTAAGCGATTTTGCATTACTATTCAAATTTTCTCCTTTTTTCTAATATATATCTAATCTTATCAATATTTAACTCTTCAAAATTCTCATAATAATAAGAAGTTCTAATAAAATCAGCAATTTTTCTATTTACAAAAATCTCATCAACTATCATATCTAAACTATAATATAAATCTTGACTAATTATGGGCATAAATACAAATATTTTCTTTGCACCATTATTTAAAAGTGATTTTACCACACATAGTATATTTAAACCAATATCACATCCATCACTAAAAATCATAATTTTTTTATCTTTAATATTATCCAAAACTTTACCTTCTTTAAAGGCATACAAC
>JALUNR010000084.1 GCA_027055005.1 Campylobacterales bacterium | reverse complement strand
TTACTCAATCCTTAACAATCTTGATAGTGATCCAAACATAGAGCAATACTTTAGTAAAGTTTATAACTTGAGGGCAACTGAGGCGATAGATATGATAGTGGATGATGTGGAGGAGTTTATCTCCTCCGAAAATTAGTTTTTATCAGGTCTGCAAGAATCAGGAAGGTTTTTTAAATCCTCTTCATCAAATAGTTCTCTTTTAGGGATTATGATAGATATTAAGGTAAGCACTATACCAAAAATAAGAACTGTTAACTCCTCATGTCCTTTAAAAAGATGTGGCAAAACTATTTTCCCTGCACTCTCTCCCATCAAAGATTTAAAAAAATCGTCATAAAAAAGGGTAAATACTAGCCCTCCCAAAAGTCCACCTATAGCTCCTACAAGCACATCTACTCTACCCTCTGCGATAGAAACTGGTCCAGTTCCTGGGCATTTACCAAAGATAGCCATCGAGGTACCAAATAAAATTCCACCTATGATAAGTCCTTGCCAAATAAGTGGTTTTATGTGATAGTGAGCCCATCCTAGTTTTATCATAAAAAATAGTCCGATACTTGCTAATCCTATTGTCAAAAAAAGCATCTTTGGAACAACAGTATCTTTAAGCATTGCAAAACCTGCTATCTTTTCAAACTTATCAACCCTAGTGAACTGTATAATTCCACCAAAAATTACACCTATCAAAAATACTAAAACAAGTGAACCATGCCCCTCATCAATAACAGTTTTTAACATTTGTTCAAATATATTCATGACTTGTCCTTTACTTTATAAAATATTTTTCCAGTAATCAGTAAAGATACCAAAACAACTCCACCAAATACCATAGAAGAAACAGCTAACTGTGTCATTCCAGACATAAAGTGTCCAGATGTACAACCTCCTGCCATCCTAGCTCCAATAATCATAAAAAATCCTGCTACAAAGCTCCATATAAGTCTTGAAGCAACTGAGTTGTTTTTATACTTTTTCCAAGCAGTTGGAATTAAAGAGATACGAAAAGATTTTGTTAAAAATACTGAAGTTATAAATCCTCCAAACAAAGCCCCTAGAAGCATAACTCCTTCCCAAGCACCTGGATTTTTTATATGTTGTAAATATGTATACTTTTGAGGATCAAGATTAAAAAGTTCTCCCGCCAAGTATGGGACATAAGTTGAAGCTCCAATAGGTCTATTTGCTCCAAAAATTGAAAAAGTCATAAGCAGTAACCCTGCCATCAAAATCCCTCCGAGCCACCAAGGTAGTCTAAACATGATTTATCCTTTTATAATTTTTTATTATTTTTATTATCTGTTAATAAATAATTTTGGATGATATTCTTTTTTGTTTAAAAACTACTTACTTCCACACTCTTGGCAAAAAGATGATTCACTTATCCTTTTTTTACCACAAGAAGAGCAAGTTGTATAGAGATTTTCTCCACAATGAGGACAAAAGTTATAACTTTTGTCTTTATAAGCTCCACAATTTGGACATTTGCCTTGTTTTATATATGTTTTTTTATAGATAGAGGATTTTTGTTCTTTTTGTTTTTTGGCTCTGTTTTGTATAAACTTTATGATAAGTCCGAAAATTATAACAAAAAGGGCTATAAAGATATAGTTTGCAAAAGCTATTATGTTTAGCTTATATAAAAGTTCAAAAAGTTTTTGAAAAATCGTGTGAGGTATGATGTTGTAGATAAACTCTAAAAGATAAAAAAGTATAAAAAGCCCTACTACATTTAAAAGGTTTATTAGTAGGTGTGAAAGGATGTATTTTTCTCTTTTTATGGCAAAGTTGTATAGTAGAAAAACTACAAAAAAGAGAGGAATTAAAAAGAGATATTTGCTACCAAGTACTCTTAGGGAGTAGTATCTTGTGTATTTGTCGTACTTGTTTTTTATCGCACTAGCATTTTGTTTTAGATAGGAGATAAACTTTTTGTAAGAGGCTTTTTGTTTTGCTTTTGTTTTATTTGTTTTTATAGCTTTGTTTAGTTTTGAAATTTGATGATTTAAACTCTCTATTTTAGATTTTACATTATCTGCTGATGAGTGGAGGATTGATTTTTGTTTTGCTTGGTTTGCTATTTTTTCAAGTAAAGTGTTTGAGTATTCGGATTTTAAAACTCTTATTTTTGACATAAGATTTGATTTTACTCTATTTTGTTCATCTATAAGATTTATATATGGAGATAAATCTTTTCTTGCATTTGCATAAAGATAGCTCAAAGTTTTGCATGATTTATTTGAGCCAAATGAGAGAATATGTTTTTGATACCTAAAATATGTTATATCATTTAAGTCATTTTGATTATCTACAAAGTTTAAACACTCATATCCAAACTTTTTACTAGGACTTTCTATCGTTCTTCCCTGCTGGGATAGAGAGATAGATAGGATGATAAAAGAAAAGAGTACAAAAACTCCCAAAAAAAACTTTGAAAGTGATGTTAGAGGCTCTTTGTTTACTGTAAAGAGGGAGTTTTTGTAGTTTTTTATGATGGTTTTTATCTTCATGAAGTACCTTTTTCTTTTTATTTTAGCAGGTTATTTTTAACCCCTATCCCTCTAGCTTAGTAGAGACTAAAGGGTAGCTTATTCATCATCGAATTTTTTGTTATTCTTAAAAATTATGCAAGTTGGTGTAACTGTTCTTGTTTTAATCTCTCTGCAATCCAAACTTTTATGATAGATTGTCTAGTAACACCTATCTTTTTAGCTTCATTATCTAGTAAATTTAATATATTTTCAGGAAAGTCAACATTGATTTTTTTTGTTTTGATAGTCTTTTTTTCAAAATCAATAATATTTGTTGCTTTTGAAAAATCTAAATACTCACTTATATCTTCGCCTCTATCAAATCTTTCATCAAATTCTTTAGCTGATATTGTTTTATTTTTCATAATCTTTCTCCTCATTTTTTCTACATCTTCTAACACTTATTATTCTATATTTTTCATTTCTAAATGTAAAAATAGCTACATAACATTTCTCATTCAATTTATAAATAAGAGCATATCTAACTTCATCATCTACAATAT
>JALUNR010000083.1 GCA_027055005.1 Campylobacterales bacterium | reverse complement strand
CCTATGAAGTGTGATAAAGAAATTTTAGTAGATGAAGTTTGTGAGATATCTGGGTTTTTAGAGTCATTTAGTGCTATAAGTGTTCAAAATCCACATATAGTTTTTATAAAAGATGAAATAAATGATAATGAATTAGAAGATTATGGTAAACATGCTAATAATAATGAAGTTTTTCCAAATGGCATAAATGTTAATTTTGTTCAAGTATTGAATAAAAATAAGGTTTTTGTAAAAACTTATGAAAGAGGAGTTGGGATAACTAACTCATGTGGTACGGGAATGTCTTCTAGTAGCTATATATCTTCATTATTAGGTATATGCGAATTTGGAACTAAGATAGAAGTTATGAATAATGGAGGGAAAGTTTATTGTATTGCAAACAATGATACAAAAAGTATAGATTTAATAGGTAATGCAACGTATGAAAAAGAGTATGAAGTTTTATATGATAAAGATAATATAGAATTAAAATTGGTAAATGTTTTTGATGATGAGGTAAAAACTTATCAAGATTTTGTAGATAGTTTATAATTTAATTTTAAAGAATAATTAACTAATTACTTTATGCATAAAAATATAATTAGGCTTGGGATACCAAATATCCTAAGCAACATAACTATCCCCCTTTCATCTTCTATAGATACTGCTTTGATGGGGCATTTGTCAGCTAAGCATTTGGGGGCTATCGCTCTTTCAAGTATGATATTTGTCTTTTTATATGGTAGTTTTAACTTTCTTAAAATGGGAACTACTGGGATGTGTGCTCAAAGTTTTGGAGCAGGAGATACAAAAGAAGTTAGCTATACACTGTATAGAGCTCTTAGTTTAGCAGTTCTTTTGGCATTACTTGTCTTTGTCTTTCAAACATATATCAAAGATGTAGCGATATACTTTTTAAATGCTAGTGAATATCAAGAGTTTATAAGTGAGTATTTTGATATAAGAGTTTATGCTGTACTTGGAGCTTTGATAAACTTTGTATTGATTGGTTGGTATTTTGGAGTTTCAAACTCTGTTACTCCACTTATCATGACAGTTGTGATAAATCTTTCAAATGCTCTTTTTAGCTATATATTTGTTTATTATGAAAATATGGGGATAAGTGGGGTGGCTTTGGGGACTTTGATAAGTCAGTATCTTGGTGTAGTAGTTGGGCTTTGGTATCTTAGAAAATATAATTTTTATAAAATAATATTTCATAAAGTATTTCAAAAATCAAAATTATTAAATTTTTTCCATATAAATAAAGATTTATTTATAAGAACTATCGCTTTGACTATAGCTTTAAATATCTTTTATTCATTTGCTTCAAAAGAGGGAAGTTTAGTTTTGGCAGTTGCTACTGTGTTTATGCAGTTTTTGACTTGGAGTGCTTATGGGATAGATGGATTTGCAAATGCAAGTGAAAGTTTGGTCGGTAAGTATTTTGGTGCTAGAGAATTTATCAAAATGCAAAAAGTCATAAAACTTAGTCTTATATATGGTTTTGTGATTGCTTTGATTTTTAGTATAATTTACTTTTTGTTTTTAGAAGAAATAGCATCTCTTTTTGTAACCGATGTGAAAGTTGTTGAGATGGTAGAAAAGTTTAAGTGGTATTTTATTTTAGTACCGATACTAGGTTTTATGAGTTACATATATGATGGGATTTTAGTAGGATTGACAAGATCTAAAGTTTTAAGAGATGCTGTTATAGTTGGATTTGTTTTGTTTTTGTCATTTTATTATTTAGGATTTGGATTGTTTTTTAGTTTTTGTTTGTTTTTTTTAGCTAGAGGAGTTTATCAAATGATGTGGTTAAGGAGCTGGAATTATGAGTAGAAGTTTGGTTGTATATGGAGATATTCATGGATGTTTAAGCGAGTTTAAAGCTCTTAGGAAAAAAGTAAAGTTAAAAAAAGGTGATATAGAAGTAGTAGTGGGGGATTTACTTAACAAAGGACCTCAAAACTTAGAAGTTCTAAGATATATCATGAAAAATAAAATCCTAACTGTAAGAGGAAACAATGAAGAGAAGATTTTAAAACTATATAAGATGTATAAAGAGGATGATACAGTTTTGGAAGATGTAAAACCTTGGGAAGCCCAGATACTTAAAAATATCAAAAAAAGTGAGATAAAGTTTTTAAAATCTTTGCCATACTTTATAAAGATAAAAGGTATAACCATAGTTCATGGTGGAATCCCAAGAGGGGTAAATCTAAAAAAGCTTTCCAAATCAGATAAAAAACAACTTACACTTTTGAGATTTTATAACAAAAAATTAGAACCTATACCTTGGCATGATTTTGATGGGAGATATAAGTTTTGGAGTGAGATTTATGATGGAAGAGAGGGATTTGTAGTTTTTGGACATCATCCTTTTAAAAAACCTAAAGTTGAAAAGTATGCAGTGGGGATAGATACTGGTTGTGTTTATGGAGGAAGGCTTACAGCTATTAAGTTTAAAGATTTTGATACAAAGAGTTATAAACTGTTTTCAGTCAAAGCAAGAAAGAAGTACTTTTCATGAAAGAGATAGCGATAATAGGACCAACTGCATCAGGTAAAACAGCATTAGCAGTAGAGGTAGCAAAAAAGCATAATGCTTATATACTTTCACTAGATAGTCTTTCTATATATAAAGAAGTTGATATAGCTTCAGCAAAACCAACTATAGAAGAAAGAGAAGGAATACCTCACTTTGGTATAGATGTAGTAAGAGTTGATGAAGAGTTTAGTGTAGTAAAGTTTTTTGATATGTATAAAGATGCAAAACAAAAGTGTTTAGAAGATAGTAAAAATCTTATCATAGTAGGTGGAAGCTCTTTTTATTTAAAATCTATGATAGATGGATTAAGTGAAAACTTAAATATTACAAAAGAAATTAAGCAAGAAGTTAAAGAAAAGATTAAAGATTTAAGTTTTGCTTATGAATTTATTAAGAAAACTGATAGAGAGTATGCTTTAAAAATATCTCAAACTGATAAATATAGAATAGAAAAATGGTACGAAATTTTTTTAAGCAAAAATGAAGTTCCAACGAAAGTTTTCTTAAACAATAAAAAAAAACCACTCTTAAAAGACCTAAAAATCTATGATATAGAGA
>JALUNR010000082.1 GCA_027055005.1 Campylobacterales bacterium | reverse complement strand
TTTCATCATGAAAGTATTGTACTATCTGCCAAGAGTTTTTTTTATAACAACTTTCCTCTTTCTCAAAATATGTAAAATTGCTATAAAGCTTCTCTTCAAAATACTCAGCACTAACACTCAAAAATCCACTTTCATCTTCACTTACCATAACTCCATCAGCTACTTCACTAAATCCATAAAGAGTATTTATATCAAATAAAAAATACCCTCCTTTGTTTAAAACTTTTTCAACTCCTTTAAAAAAACTTTTTAACTCTTTTTTGTTTATATAATTTACTACATCAGCTATGGAAGTTACGACATCAAAACTTTCTTCTACTTCTTCAACTCTTTTACATTCTACATTTAGTTTGTTTTTTTTACAAATCTTAACCATCTCTTCACTGATATCAATACCCTTAGCATCAAACATAGAAATAGTCTGTAAAAACTTGCCATTTCCACAACCAACATCTAATATATTTTTAAAATCAATATTTTTTAACTCTTTTAAATATTCAATATATAATCTCTCATAATCTTCATAAAAACCTATCAATGGCTCTATCTTTGCATAAAGATTTAACTCTTGCATCTTTTTCCTTTTTTAACCCTTTTTATACTATTATACAAAAAAAAGATAGGTTAAGTATATGAATAAAAATAAGACAAAGTTTATTTTCGTTACAGGTGGGGTATTAAGTTCTCTTGGTAAAGGTATAGCATCAGCAAGTATAGCTACACTTTTAAAACATTCTGGTAAAAATATCAGTATGCTCAAGATAGATCCTTACTTAAATGTAGATCCAGGAACTATGAGTCCACTTGAACATGGAGAAGTTTTTGTAACAGTAGATGGTGCAGAAACAGATCTTGATATAGGACACTATGAGAGATTTTTAAATATTGACTTAGAAAAACAAAACAACTTTACAACAGGACAAGTTTATTCATCTGTTATAGAAAAAGAAAGAAGAGGTGATTATCTCGGTAAAACTATTCAAGTTATACCTCATGTTACAAATGAAATAAAAGAGAGAATCATAAAAGCTGGAGAGGGTAAAGATATACTTATAGTTGAGGTTGGTGGAACTGTTGGAGATATAGAGAGTTTACCATTTTTAGAAGCTATAAGAGAGCTTAGAGGGGTGCTTGGTAGAGAAAATACTATGTATATCCACTTAACACTTGTACCATATCTAAAAGCTGCGGGTGAACTTAAAACTAAACCTACTCAACACTCTGTACAAGAGTTAAGAAGGATAGGTATATCTCCTCAACTGCTTATTTGTCGTTCTGAAGTTGCTTTGTCAAAAGAGTTGAAAAGAAAACTAGCATCCTCTTGTGGTGTTGATGACAATGCCGTTATAGAAGCACTTGATGCCCCTAGCATATATAAAGTTCCTCTAAACTTTTTAAAGCAAGGTATATTAACTCCTATATGTGAGCATTTAAAAATGAAAAAACTAGAACCTAAGATGGATGAATGGAACAATCTAGTAAAAAATGTAGTAGATCCATCAAATGAAGTAACAATAGGTTTTGTAGGAAAGTACTTAGATTTAAAAGAATCATACAAATCACTCACAGAAGCTTTTATACACTCTGGAGCTCACCTTGATACAAAAGTAAATCTAAAATGGATAGATAGTGAAAAATTAGAAAATATGACTTGTGAAGAGACATTTTGCGATGTTGATGGTATCTTAGTTGCTGGTGGTTTTGGACATCGTGGAGTTGAGGGAAAGATAGAAGCTATAAAATATGCAAGAGAAAACAAAGTTCCTTTTTTGGGTATTTGTTTAGGTATGCAACTTAGCTTGATAGAGTTTGCTAGAAATGTTTTAAATAAAAGTGATGCTAACTCAGTAGAGTTCGATGCAAATACAAAAGAACCTATTGTATATCTTATAGATGAGTTTATAGATGCAAGTGGACAAAAACAGTTAAGAACCCATAAAAGTCCACTTGGAGGAACTATGAGGCTTGGAGCTTATGAGTGTCAAACAAAAGATGGTTCTTTATTGCAAAAAGTTTACAATGGCAAAAAAACTATTTTAGAAAGACATAGACATAGATATGAAGCAAATCCAGCATATAGAAAAGAATTTGAAAAAAATGGTCTTATAGTAAGTGGTGAAAGTGATGGACTTATAGAAGTTGTTGAGTTAAAAGATCATCCTTGGTTTTTGGGAGTGCAGTTTCACCCAGAATTTACTTCAAGACTAAAAAATCCAAATCCTGCTATTTTTAGTTTTGTAAAATCTAGTATAAAAAATAAAAATGGTTAAAAAGATAGGTAAAAAAGAGATAAAAGAGATATTATCTAAAAGATTTGAATCTGATAAGTGTAAAAAACTTTCGGATATTCCCTCTCCTACTCTTTTTAAGGACATAGACAAAGCTACTGCAAGAATCGTAGAAGCTATACAAAAGAAACAAAAGATTTCTATTGTTGGAGATTACGATGCAGATGGTGTTATATCTAGTGTAATTTTAAGTGAATTTTTTGACGACAATCATATTCCTTATAAATTAGTTATACCAAACAGATTTAAAGATGGATATGGTATCAGTAAAAAAATAGTACAAAACCTAGATACAGATATAATAATAACAGTGGACAATGGCATATCAGCAGTTGAAGCTGGAGAAGTTTGTAAACAAAAAGGTATCGACCTTATCATAACAGACCATCATACAGTTCCTCAAACTTTACCTCATGCATTTGCTATTATAGATCCAAAACAAAGCGATTGTAACTTTCCAAACAGTGAAATATGTGGAGCTCAGGTTGCTTGGTATTTAGTTGCATCTTTAAAAGAAGCACTTGAATTAAACTATAATCTTGGAAAATTTTTAGATATATTATCAATAGCAATAATAGCTGATATGATGCCTCTAAGTGATATAAATCGTACTATGGTAAAAAGTGGATTAAAAAATCTAAATAACTCAAAAAGATCTTTTTTACAAACAGTAAAAGACTTCTATAACAAAGAGAATTTTACTAGTGAAGATATATCTTATCTCTTAGCCCCTCTTATAAACTCAGCAGGAAGACTAGAAGATGCAACTCTTGCATACAACCTTATAAAAGAAAAAGATTTAAATGAATCATTTTTAAAACTAGAATATATCACTACACTTAACAACAAAAGAAAGGAAATAGAATCAGAATTATTTCAAATAGCTCTAAAATCAGTTGATCCAACTCAAAAAATAATGATAGTTTGGGGAGAAAACTGGCATGAGGGAGTTATAGGTATAGTTGCAGCTAGACTTTGCAGAAAGTTTAAAGTTCCTTCTATCGTATTTTCTATCACAGATGGAATAGCAAAAGGTAGTGCAAGAAGTATAGGTGAAATAAATATATTAGAACATATTAGTAAAAACAATAGTTTACTTTTAGGTTACGGTGGACACAAAGGTGCGGCAGGAATGAGTTTAAAGGCTTCAAATTTAGAAGATTTTAAAAAAGTTATGCAAGAAAGTCTAAAACAAGAAGATTCAGATAAATTTAAAGAAAAATTAAAAATTTTAGGAGTGCTAAAAGCTGAAGAAATTGACTATGAACTTTTAGAGATACTAGAATATTTTGAACCCTATGGACAAAAAAATCCAAAACCTAGATTTTTACTAAAAGATGTTTTTGTAAAAAGTCATAAACTTTTAGGGAAAGATAAAAATCATCAAAAAATACTTATAGCATCAAAAAACAATACAGTAGATACAATAGATTTCAACTATGAAACAAAAATAAACTATGCAGATACTATTTCTTTTACCTGTACTGTTAGTAAAAATAGTTTCAGAGGACAAGTAACACCTCAACTAATACTTGATGAATTAATATTGGATTAATCTTCTTTTATTACTATATACTTTATGAAATATTTATTATTACTATTACCTGTTTTTTTATTTGCTAAATTTGCATCAAATGAAAGTTGCAAAAGTTGTCATCCTATTATATATGAAGAGTTTCAAAAAGCGAGGCATTCTCATGCTTCACTTTTTAAAGACCCTATACATAAAGCAGCATGGTTAATATCTCCCGACTATAAAAAGAAAAAATATACTTGTGCAAAATGTCATACTCCTACTGATGAAAAACTTTTAGCATCTTTTGACTATAAACAAACTATTATGCCAGATATTAACTCAACAGCCCAAAAAGATGGTGTAGCTTGTGCATATTGTCATAGAATAAAAAGTATAGAAAACAATGAAACTCAAAATATAAATATTATCTCAAAAAAAGAGCATGTATATTTTGGAAATTTAAAAGATACCATAAAAAATCCATTTCATAAAACAGCAAATAATAAAAGATTTCAAAATGGCAATGTTTGTATAGGTTGTCATTCACATTATAGAAATAAATATGGAACAAATATATGTTCTACAAATGAACACAATGAACTAGATAGTGCTAACTGTGTTAGTTGTCATATGCCAAAAGTGGCTGGTACCCCTTCAAATATGAAAAAAAGAAAACAACATGCTTATCATGGTTTTGCTGGTATTCACAATGATATAACTATGTTAAGCCGTTATATTAGTGTAGAAATTTTAAGAGGTATAGATAGATTTTTTATAGCTATAAACAATTTATCTCCTCATGCTTTAACACTTCATCCAATGCGAGTTATGCAACTTCAAGTATCAGTTATAAGAGATAAAAATGTTACCAATTTTAAATCCAAAAATTTTGTTAGAATACTTGGTGTTGATAACAATATGACAACTCCGTGGAAAGCAAAAGAAATAGTAAAAAATACATCTATAAAAGGCAATGAAAAAAGAGTTTCAACCTATATGTACAAGCTCAAAAAAGGTGATATTGTAAATATAAGAATAGGATATTATTTACTAAGCAAAAAAGTGGCAAAAAGTTTAGGATTACAAAATAACAAAAAAGTAAATCGGTTTATTTTGCTAAAACAAAAAGTTTTTATCATAAAACCTAACTCTTTTGCACCCCTTCAACAATAGGTACAAAAAAACACTCTTCTATCTCCTGTGAGATAACTCTTTTACCTTGTTTTATGTATCTTGTTATAATCTGTTTTTTATTTTTTTCAATAGGGGCAACCAATATCCCTCCATCTTTTAGTTGAGAAAGTAAAGCTAAAGGAGGAGTTATACATGAAGCAGAAAAAAGTATTCTATCGTATGGAGCATACATTTTCCATCCATTTATTCCATCGCCAAATCTTATATGTATATTTTTTAAATCTAACTTTTTAAATCTATTCTTAGCCTCACTAAAAAGGGTTTCTATCCTTTCTATTGTAAAAACTCTACGAAAAAGCTTACTTAAAATAGCAGCTTGATAACCACTACCACATCCTATCTCTAAAACACTATCATTAGATAAATTATATTCTAATGCTTTAGTCATCTTAGCAACTGTCAAAGGAGAGCTTATCCACTGTCCAGCCTGAATAGGCAGGGCATCTAATGAATGAGTGTAAAAACTGAAACCTTTTGGCATAAAAAACTCTCTATCTACCTCTTCAAATGCTTTTTTTAACTTTTCATCAATAGAAACTTTTTCAGCAATAGCTTGTGCAAAGTGCATAGATCTTATTCTACTCATCTAATACCAACATCCATATATCTTCTCATCTTCTTTACTTCATTTATTTTAAAATCTAATTCTAAAAAATCTTGATTGTCATCTCTAAAAACTTCTCCAAATGGAGTTATAACAGCTGAACTAGATGCCATATCAGAATTTTTTGAGTTTGAAACAACAACATAAGCTTGATTTATCACCGCAAGTGAATTTGAAATAATCTCCAACTGTTTTTTCCTTAAAGCTCCCCAAAGGGCAGGAACAAGTATAACATCAGCCCCTTTTATTTTTAGCCAAAGTTCGGGAAATCTTATCTCAAAACATATCAAGATAGCAAATCTCACACCATTTATCTGAACTATTTCAATATCATCTATATTCCCATCTTCAAAATACTTATGTTCATCTCCAAATTTAAAAAGTTTATATTTATCTCTTTGATAAATTATCTTACCATTGTAGCAAGTAATAGCTGTATTAAAATACTTATCATCTCTTTTAGTAGTAAGTGTAAAACTTATAAGCTTATCATAACTTAACTCTAAAATCTTTTTTACTGCAATAGAACCAAAATCTGAAGAGTTCTGCATATCATCAAAACTAAAGTTTGTTAAGCATAGCTCAGGAGCTAAAATAATACTCCCTTTTTTTGCTTTTTTTATACTATCAAGTAGTTTTTTCAAATTTTTTTCATAACTATCTTCATAAAAATCATAGCTTATACTAACAAGATACTTAAAAATCATCAAAATCTAAGCTACCTTTAGAATAGTTCGTAACATTTCCCTCAAAAAAGTTTGTTTTTTGATCATTAAACTTAGAAAAATTATCAACCCATTTTATAGGATGGGTAACATTATATAGTTTATCTAGTCCAACCGCATTTAATCTTTGATCTGCTAAATATTTGATATATTGGTCTATTATTTCATCAGTTAATCCTAAAAGTTGACCTTCTGTGATATACTGTCCCCAAGCCACTTCAAGTTCTACTGCTTCTCTAAACATCTCATAAACATCAGCTATAAGCTCTTTTGTAAAAAGCTCTGGTCTTTCTTTTCTTGTCGAATTTATCATATTTTGAAAAATAAGCAAATGTGTTATTTCATCTCTTTGGATAAATCTTATCATTTGAGCAGATCCTAGCATCTTACCACTTCTTGCTAGTGTGTAAAAGAAAGTAAAACCACTATAAAAGTAGATTCCCTCTAAGATTTGGTTAGCAAACATAGCTTTTACTATGCCTTCATCAGTAGGATTTTTTGCTAACTCTTCATAAACTTTTGCAATATTGTCATTTTTGTATTTTAATCTTTTATCTTGTCTCCACATATCATAAATCTCATCAGTATTTGTAGAAATACTATCAACCATAACAGCATAGCTTTGTGCATGAAGAGCTTCTTCAAAAGCTTGTCTTACAAGGATAAGATTTATCTCTGGAGAAGTTATGTAAGGGTTTACATTGTCTATCAAGTTGTTTGTTTGCAATGAATCCATAAAAATAAGTTGTGAAAGAGCTTTATCATAAGCATTTTTTTCTGCTTCACAAAGATTTTTATAATCCCTAACATCCCCAGTTAAATCTACTTCTTTAGGAAACCAAGTGTTATTTAGCATAATATCCCAAAGTTTGTATGCCCATTGATATTTTATTTTATTTAATTCAAATATTCCTGTTGGATTTCCACCAAAAATTTTTCTATCAGTTACATTCTCTTGTGAGTTTGGATTGTAAACTTTTTTTCTCTCCATCTTTTTCTCCTATAAAAATCTTTTGCTATTATACCTATAAAAGATAAGGAAGAAATGATGGATATAAGGAATAAAGATATAGAAAAACTTTTACAAATCATACCAAACTACCCAAAAATAAATATCTTTCATATTAATGATATTTCTGCATCATTTAGTAAAAAACTTAATGAGTTTGCATCTTCAAAAGAGTATGAGTATGATGATTTTTATCTTTTTAACCCTATCATAAAAACAAAAAAACTAGATATAAACCAACCAAGATATAACCGTCACGCAAAGTTATATGACTTTATTTTCATAAGTAGCGATTTAGAAAAAATAGAAGATAAAAAACTATTTTTTAAAAAAATATACCACATTTGTAAAAATGGTGCAAAAATTATGATTTTTTTAAAACAAAAAGACTATGAATTAGAGAGTATTTTAGAGGATTTGAACTTTGTAGCATCAAACTATATAGATATCTCTAGTGATTATGAAGTTTTATCAGTACAAAAGATGCATGGATGGGGTGTTTATGATATGTAGATACCAAACAGTCGCTATTCCTATTATGAAATTAATTTTTGTTGATTACTTATAATGGGAGCAAAATTTAAGATAAAAATCCCTTTTTAATTAAAAATATTATCTATATTGTCGATTTAAAAAAAAATTTGAGGTTTTTAAATTATGGATATAAATAGAATTAAAAGATATACAAAAGAGTTAAATATACTTTATGTAGAGTATGAAGAAGCCATAGCAAAACATATAGTTAAGATTTTGGAGGTGCTTTTTCGTACAGTTATATATTGTAAAAATAGTGTTGAGGGACTTGATATGTATGAACAAGATAAAAACTTTTTTGATATAGTATTAAATGATATCTACATGTCAAATATAGATGGAATTAATATGATAACAGATATAAAAAGACTAAATCCTAAACAACATATAGTGATATTTTCAGCTCAAAATGATACAGAAGTACTAAAAGATCTTATAAATCTGGGCGTTGATAAGTTTTTACTTAAGCCTTTAAATCATGAACAACTTATAAATACACTATTTGATATCTCAAAAAATATTTATAATACTAAGTCATTAACTCTATATCAAAAGAATATAGAAAATGCCAATACACTTCTTAGAAAAAAACTAAAGTTAAATATAGAATCAAATCGTCTAACTGGACTTAGAAATAGAACATCTTTAATAAAAGATATAGATAAGTTTGGATTTACTATGCTTGCTCTTATAGATATAGATCATTTAGAATTTATAAACAATCTATATGGTTCAAATATAGGAAACTTAGTTATACAACAGTTTGCCAAAGTAGTTGAAACATATGTAAAAGAAAATAACTTTTTTATCTATCAAACTTCAGTTGATGAGTTTGCTATCTGTTCAAATGATGAATTTCCTGCTAAATTTGAAACTTTTATAAAAGGACTTAGTCAAAAGATAACAAACTTAGAGTTGTATATTAAGGAAATAGAGGATGAAATAAGTATAGATGCTACTATAGGTGTTACTTATGAATTAAATTTTTTAGCAAGTTGTGGAATAGTATATGAAAGCCATCTTCTTTTAGCTCAAGCAAATACTGCACTAAAACATGCAAAAACACATAAAATTCCTATTACCTCTTATAATGAATCTATAAATACTCTTCAAGACATACAAAAGATCATGGAATGGAAAAAGAAGATAGAAATAGCATACAAAAATAATAATATCATACCTGCCTTTCAACCAATAGTAGATAAATATGGAAATATTCTAAAATACGAAACTCTTATGAGACTAAGAGAAAAAAATGAAGAAGGAAAAGAAAAGCTTATATCACCTTTTTTCTTTTTAGATATAGCTATTTTAACTAAACAATATGCAAAAATTTCAAAAAGTATAATATCTCAAGCAATAAATCAACTTATAAATACAAATCATACTCTATCCATAAATCTAACATATACCGACACTCAAGATCCAAAAATAATCTCTTTGTTAGAGGAAAGTTTAGAAAAACACAATATAGGGGATAGGCTTATATTTGAGATAGTAGAGAGTGAAAGTATAAAAGATTATGGACTTTTAGAAGAGTTTTTACAAAAATTTAAACCTTATGGAGTTAGAGTTGCTATTGATGACTTTGGAAGTGGTTTTTCCAACTTTGAAAATATTATAAGATTAAATGCTAATTATATAAAGATAGATGGTTCACTGATCAAAAATATAGATAGTGATAAAAACTCTCTAGCAATAGTAAAAGCAATAGTTCAATTTGCCCACACTTTAGGTATAAAAATAATAGCTGAGTATGTTCACTCTAAAGAGGTATTAAAAGTTTTAGAACAGTTTAATATAGATGAATATCAAGGGTTTTATTTTTATGAACCTTCCTTAGAATTTAAGGAGAATTGTTGTTAAACATAATATTTATATTATTTATATAAGTTATAATTTGAAAAAATTATGATATAATAAAACTTAATACCTTTTTTAAGAAGGAGACAAGTTGAACTTAAAAAGTTTTTTATTTGATTATGGAGAAAAAGTTCCTGGATATGATGTAACAGTTATAAATGAACGAGAGGCAAGAGCAGCTGCTGGAATATTATTTATGTTAGGAATGATTGTTATCTTTGTTGGCATTGGTTATAACCATATCATAGCTGCTAGAATTTATCTAGCTTTTTTATTTTTAGACTTTACTATAAAAATGTTTACTCCAAAATACTCACCATCTATGCTGCTAGGTAAATTTATGGTTAGAAATCAAAAACCAGAGTATGTAGGTGGTCTTCAAAAAAGATTTGCTTGGACACTTGGATGGATTATTGCCATACCTATGATGAATTGGTTTGTAATACATTGGGATATAACTTTTTATAAAGTTTTAATATGTATTTTGTGTCTTTGTTTAATGTTTTTAGAAAGTGCTTTTTCAATTTGTATAGGATGTAAAATATATGAAATACTTATAAAAGAAAGAGCCAAGCACTGCCCTGGTGGAGTGTGTGAGATGAAAATAAAAGAGCCTATACAAACTTTTAATCCTATACAAGCTTTTATAGCTATAACTGCTTTTTTAGCTTTAATGCTTAGTATATATCTATTTCTAGCAAAAACAGAGTCAAAGACATTTTTTGGTGAATTTTTACATGAGTTAGTTTTAACAAAACAACAACTTCACAAGGAGGAAGAAGAAAAAATGTCTAACGAATTTGATAAAGAGAATTTTTAGAAGTTTATTATTAGAATATAATATGTAGTAAAAACTTTTACTACATATCTAAGTACCTAATCAACCCTTTAGATAACTTTTCAAATGGTAAGAGTTTTGTTCCTCCATTTTTTAGCATAAATATTTTGGCATTTTCATTATTTGAAAAGGGGATAAGGTCATCCCCATGAGGTCCAACTATTCTACTTCCAAAAACATATTTTGCTACTTTTGCATCGACCTCTCTACCCGTTAAATAGTCTTGTACATAAATCTTAGTAATATTGCTATCTAAAAATTTATGATGTATAAAATATGGTTGATGATGATATACTGTCATCATAGATTTTACAGATACAAACTGTACTTTTTTACCACTTTGTAGCTTTGCTTCACAAAGCCATTTAGGATACTTTTTAAGAGGTAGTATATAAACTGGATCGGTTGCATTATTTTCAAGTAACTTTATTTCACCACTAAAACTTACACTTACTAAAATAACCAAAGCTAAAAATATCTTTTTCATAGAAAACTCCTATAATAAATCTTTTCTTTTAAATATTCTATATCCTAAATATGCAAAGATTGCACCTAAAATAAGTGGATATAATACTGCATAAATCATCAATAATTTTGCACCTAAACTATCAAGTAGATAGTAAGCCACTGGTCCTATAACTGTAAGTTCTGGATCAAACAAACTTATAGCACCTATCCTAAAAACTTCTATAGGATTTAGCATAGCTATTGAGATTATGACTTCATCATTTACTCTATTTTGTAGCATTAACCCTATAAGAGCAATATCAATAAATCCTAAAAGTACAATCCAAACCATAAATGAACTTCCAAGAGCTATGTCAGTTGATTTTACAACTGAAGATATAAAAAAGGCTATTCCTAAAAATGTAAAGGATAGACTAAAAAGTAGTATGCTATATAAAACTACCATTTTCCATGGTATATCTCCACCTTTAAAAAGTCCAAAAACAACTGCCATAACAAGAGCTAAAAATACTGGTAAAAATACAGTTAAAAATCGCCCCATCATTTTTCCCCAATAATAATCTTTTAAAGATACAGG
>JALUNR010000081.1 GCA_027055005.1 Campylobacterales bacterium | reverse complement strand
TAAAACTGTTACAAAGATTATTGCATATCCTGTTGGTAAATCAAAGAAATATGACATAACCAAAGCCAAAATAACACAAAAAGAGCCAAAGATTGTAGCAAATGTAAAAGGTTTCATTCTCTTTTGAATAAATCCTGCATAAGATGGAGCTATGAGCAAGGTAAATACTACCAAAACTCCTGCTGTTTGTACTGATGAGGTTACAGTAAGGGCTAACATAGTAAAGAAAAGATACTCTTTTTTGTTTCCTGTTAGTTTTGGATATACAAAAAGCATTACCACTGCGATACAAGAGTAGATGAGTAAACTCTCATAAAGGGTATGGCTTGAAGTAAATAAAATATCAGCTGCACTTAATTTTGAGTAAAGCTCTGTTCCCTCTGCACTTTGAGCTAAAACTAGCATGATAGAAGAGATTCCAAGAGCATATAAAAGTCCTATAAATGCTTCTATCGCTTTTAGTCTTTTTGTTGCCCAAGTGATGATAATAGCTGCTAAAAGTGCGAAGATAAGAGTTAATATAGTTTGATATTTTGTATGCAAAAATGCTACACTTATCGCCATACCGATAGATGCTATTTGACCGATAGCAAGGTCAGTAAAGATAACACCTCTTTTGATAATCTCCACTCCAAAAAGTGAGTGGATAAAAACAAGCACTATAGCCAGCATAAAAGCTGGCCATAAAATCTCTACTATTGACATGTTCTTGATGCTATATTGTTATAAAACTCTTTTAAAGTTTTACTTCCATCTGCACCCAAATCGTGAGGGATTATCTCTACTTTTGCACCTGTTTTATCTGCTATAAATTTTGCAGTATTTTTTTCATGATATACATCTTGTAAAATCTTTTTCACACCATTTTCTTTCATGATATTTATCAGTTTTAAAGTGTGTTTTGAACTTGGAGCGATACCTGGTAGTGGCTCGATAGTTCCATAGATTTTAAAGTTATATCTATATAAAAAGTAGTTAAATAGTTCATGATACTGCACTACTTTTTTGTCTCTGCAACTTTGCATTTTGTTATCTAGCTGATTTAGATAACTTTTCCAATCACTCAAAAAATTAGTTAAGTTTTGTTGATAAAAGTTTGCATTTTCAGGGTCTATCTCTTTTAGTTTACTAGCAATAGCTTTTGCCATATCTATCACTTTGTATGGATCAGTTGAGTAGTGAGGATTTCCTTGTGCATGAATATCTCCAAAAGCTCTTGAAACTGATTTTGGTACATCTACCAAAGTTACATAGTGAGACATATCAAGCAGACCTTTTGCACCATTTTGTATTTTTGGATTGTTTGCATTTCTAAGGAGTGGAGGTAACCAACCAAGCTCCAATCCTGCACCATTCATGATAAGCAAATCTGCTCGACGAAGTTTTGTAAGCAAAGATGGTTTTGGAACTATAAAGTGAGGGTCATATTTACTACTTCCAAGCACTTTTACACTAACTTTATCTCCACCGATAGCTTTTGCAACAGCTCCCATAGTAGAGTATGTAGATACAACATTTACACTAGCAAAACTTGCCACTGCTACCAATAAGATTAATAATAATTTTTTCATGTTTTACTCCTAATAATCATGAGCGCCGTGTGCACCGGCTGCTATATTTATGCTAAGCATAATTTCATCATTTGTTTTTCTTCTTCCATCTATTACTTTTGTATTGTCATGAGAGTAAGAAAGTCTTAGTCTTGACATTGGAAATGGTTTGTACTCTACCATAGCAGTATATCTGTCTAATTTATCAGTGTTAATCCCTGCATAAGTTGACAAATCTGTATCATTTTTTGTGATTTTGTCATATCTAAATCCAGTAGAGTAGTTATTGTTGTATTGGTAAATCAGTTCACTATAATAACCTGCTTGTTTATCTGTTTTAGCTCCTAAATCTTTATCTCTTTGTAAAAATTCACTTTGCCAAATAAGTGAACTATAACTTCCAAGTTGATTTCTTACAGTTAAATCAACTCCATAAATATTTGTAGGATTTGATGTTGTATTTTTTCCATGAGCGATACTAACTCCACCCAAAATAGAAGTATTTTCTCCAATATCCAAACTACTTTTTATATATCCTACTGTTAAATTGTTTTTAGATGTATCTCCAAAACTTCTATCATTTGTTCCCTGAAGAGCTTCCACTCCAAGCATCAAATAAGTATCAGTTGGAGCTACCCATTGAAGTTGTACTCCTGGATCACTTATACCATCTGGACCTAAAAGAGCTTTATAGATGATAGGTTGCGAATCAAAATGCCAAGAGTGTTGGTGTTTATTGTTTAGTCTTCCGAAAGCACTTTTAAACTTACCAGCTCTTATCCCAAATCCATTAGGCAAAGATGTTGTTTTTACATAAGCCTCTTCTATCTCAAACTCATCTGGATGCAGGTGAAATATAGCAAATGCATCAAAATAAGGGTCAACAGCAGATCTCATAGCTACCTCTGCATAGTTTAGGTTAAAGCCTCTATCTTTGTTAAAAGGAAGTTCTGCATCTCCACTATCTATAAATCCAGGTATCGCAAAATTTTCATATTTGCCATTATCTATATTTCTACTCACTGCAGAACTATTTAGTATAAGTGCGATATCTGGCAGATATCCTTTTTGTGAAAATGATGCAGATGTGTTCACTACACCACTGTCTATTTTACTTGTCTGTTTTTGACTTAGATCAGCTATTTTTTGTTCCATTTTTTTCATCATGATCTTTTGCTGTTGCATCTGTTTTTTTAAAGTTTCTAACTGGGTATCTCCAAAAAGAAAAGATGCAGACAATAGTGATGTATATATTATTTTTTTCATGTTGTCTCCTAATTATTTTATATATGATTTATGTTTTTTGTGAAATTTAGGAGATTTTTGGAGGAGATCTTGCCTTTGTTTGGTATATGATTTTATAAGTATAAAAAACAAAAGAAGTTAGTATCGGCTCACTAAAGTTTTCCACCAAAGATAGATAAACTACATCAGGTGGAGTATCAGCACTAAAAAAGTTTGACTGGATTACACAAACAGGACAGTCATTGTGTGATCGCAAATCATCATGATGATGAAATGCGACCAAAAAAGTAGCAACAATAAAAATAATGCTGATATATTTTTTTATATACATATGGTGGATTGTAGCTTTTAAAAATTATAATTTAC
>JALUNR010000080.1 GCA_027055005.1 Campylobacterales bacterium | reverse complement strand
ACAATGATTATGAAGATAATGTAAAAGCTTTGATAAAAAATAAAGATGATATAGTTTAAGTTGATATAGAGGATAAAACAGCTTTGAGTATTGAAGATGCTCTTGAAAAAATAAAAAGTGAAGATAAATCTTTGATGATTTTTATCGATGAGAGTGGAAGAACTAGAGTTTTACATAAGATAAGAAATAGTCTTTTTGGGCTTTACTAAAAACAAAAAATCATAGAGGAGGTTCGCCTCCTCTATACTTCTGATGCTAATCTGATTATATCTATCCCGTATTTTTCCCTCATTTTTGTTGTTTGTTTTAGCAGAGTGCTGAACTTTTTATCTTTTTCGTACTCAAAAAGTGAGTAGGCAACTTTTGGATGCTTTGTAAAATTTCTAAGATTTAGTGAAATTCTTATAACTTTAGAGTGTTTGTAAATATCAAGTTCATTAAACAGTTCTAATACAGCTTTTACAAAAAACACTTCATTGAAAAGTCTGTTGAAAGTGATTTGTTTTTTGCTTTTTGCATACTCATATCTGATAGAAAGATGCAGGGTTGATGGAGTATAGTGATACTTGCTTATCATGAAAACTAGATGACGAGATAGTATGATAACTCTTCTTTTTATCTCATCTCTATCATCTATCGGGTCAAAAGTTCTTGATATGCCTATTGATTTTCTAGGTTTGTTTGGGATAACTTTTTCATCATCTTCACCACAAACTCTTTTATATATATCCTCTCCACCTCTTCCAAAAGAGTAAAGTAGAGACTTAGAGGTTTTTATATCCCAAAGAGTAAACTTTTTGTAAGAGTGTAGTTTTTTTGTAAAACTTTTTCCAATCCCTGCAAACTTTTCTATAGGAGTATCTTTTAGGTAGTCATCTAAGTTTTTTGGAAGTATAAGTCTTACTCCATCAGGTTTTGCAAAACTTGTAGCAAACTTTGCTGTCCATTTTGTTTTTGCTACTCCTATAGAAATAGGAAGATTAAACTCTTTGTAAATATCATCTTTTATCTCTTTTGCAAACTTTTCGACTTCATCATCTTCTACCCACCCACCAACATCTGTGAAAAACTCATCTATACTATACTGTTCTATGATAGGTATCTTAGTATATAAAAAATCTTTTAGTTTTTTTGAAAAGTCATGATAGAGCTTATGTGTAGGAGTTAAAACTATCAAATCTTTACATATACTAAGAGCCTCTCTTATGCTCATGCCAGTCTTTATCCCTAAAGACCGAGCTTCATAGGATGCAGTTATCACAATACCACGAAGTTTGTCTCCCTCTTTAAAATACTCTTCAAAAGTAGCCTCTTTATCCCTTATAAAAATCGTAGGAACAAAAGCCCCACTGTTTTGATTTTGAACTTTTGTTTTGTTAAAACTTTTGTCAAAGATAAAAGGATCACTTCTTCCACCCACAACAACGGGTTTGTTTAAAAGTGAACTATCCTTTGTTCTATGAGCTGAGACAAAAAATGAGTCTAAGTCAAGATGCAAAATCATAAAAGTTTATAGTTAGCAACTAAAAGAGCATCCTCTAAAATGTCCAAAAACAACTCAAAACTTCTTTTTATGTGATTTATAATAGTACAAATTTTCATATTTAATCCTTTTTTATGATTTTTATGTTAGGATTTTACATAAAAAATTTCTAAAAGCAAAGAAATATGTCAAAATGACATATTATTTCTAAAAAGGAGTAAAAATGCTAAGACTTGAAGATGTTTTGCCAAAGATGAAAGAGATTATCTCTGAAGAGATAGGAAAGGTTAAGATTTTTGATAAAGATGTCGCAGAAGTTTTAGGTATAAAGCAGTTATCTTTTGCAACTATGAAAAAAAGAGGAAGATTGCCTCTTGAAGAGATTTTAGAGTTTTGTGCCCAGAGAAAAATCTCCATAAACTGGCTTTTGTATAACCAATCAACAAAAAGTTTAGAAGCCCAGACTGATAAGTATGTAAATGTAAGGTATTTTGGAGATATATTTGCTAGTGCAGGGGGTGGAGCATTTAACTATGAGGATGAGAGCGAAGAGATAGCTATAGATGAACATATGGCTACTTTGATGGGTGGAAAAGCTCAGATGAAAAACATAGATGCTATAAATGTTTTGGGAGATTCTATGGAGCCTACACTTCATGATGGGGATATCATTTTTATCAATAGAACTTTAAAAGATGTAAACAAAAATGGCATCTTTGCAATCTCTACTGAGATAGGACTTTTTGTAAAAAGAGTGATGCCAAAGAGTGATGGAAGTTTGGATCTTATATCAGATAACTCTATGTATGGAGTAGAAACAGTAAGAAGTGAAAATATAGAAGTTATAGGAAAAGTTGTAGGCTCTGTAAGAGGAATGTAGATAGAATTATTTATATTTAGATAAAGGAAAGTTATGAGTGGAATTTTAGAAGCAAAAATAATGTCAAATCCTATGGGAAGATGGTATATAGAGATAAGTGATGAAGCTGAAGATGTGAAAGAGTATTGTTTGGATTTTAGTGAGTTTGAAAAAAAGATAGCAATGCTTGGAGATAAGTATGGTGGAGATATACAAGTCGCTTGGAGTAGTGATGAAAATGTAACTAAAGAGCAGATAAATGAAGTAAGAATGAGTATGCTAGAGTATGAGGCTAGGATAGCTGAGGAAGATAAGTTATCAGGCATAAATCCGCAGGAGAGTGGATTTAACCCTAATGGTTAAAATAAATATGATATAATTATAAAAGGGTATAAATGTATAGATGGAGTAGTGAAAAAAATGAAATTTTACTAGCTACTAGAGGTATTAGTTTTCTTGATGTGATAACTGAACTAGAAAATAATGGTATCATAGACCATTATAAACATCCTAATATCGAGAAGTACCCTAACCAGTATATTTATGTTGTATTATTAAATGATTATATTCATTATGTTCCATACATAAAAGAGGGTGATGATATTTTTTTAAAAAATATAGGATAAAATTACTCCCTATAAATCCTGCTCCACCTGTTACTAAAATATTGTTTGACTTTTTAAAATTATTTTGATACAATCTTTTCATTGATTCCTCATTACGAGGTTCCCTCTCATTTGAGAGGGTTTCATTTTGGTAATATTCTTTTAATTTTTTAAAATTACTTCTTTTCATCGCTCCTTTTTTATATTTAATCCTTTTTATATCAAAA
>JALUNR010000079.1 GCA_027055005.1 Campylobacterales bacterium | reverse complement strand
ATTACAATAAGACCCGATTTTAAGGGGATTAGTAAATGTATAAAATAAAATAGTTTAATAAAAAGCCATAACAAAATAAAAATAAAATCTTGCTAGTTACTACATTTTATTTTTATGCTTCCTTTTGCTAAACTATATTTTAAAAAATAGTAAATAGGGAAATAATTATATAGTGATAAACATCTTCATAAACGGCTTTGGTCGGATAGGTCAAGCTTTATATAACTTAGCAAAACATAGTAAAGATTTTAACATCGTTGGGATAAATGATATAGAAGAGTTTGAGCTTGATAGAGTTAAAACTTATTGTGTTAAAAATCCTGAGGATTTGGATTTAAGTGGGGTCGATGTTTGTATTCAAGCAAATGGGAAGTATCTCACTTTAGAACAAAATGAAATCTTTTTAAAAAAGGGGGCAAAAAGAGTTGTTATCTCAGCACCCTCCCCTGATGCTCCTCATTTTATGGTAGGAATAAATGAAGGAAAATATTTAAATGAAAAAATCTTCTCCACAAGTAGTTGTAGTGCTACTGCTATCGCTCCAGTTATAAAACTTTTTAGTGAGTTTGGTATAAAGTCTTGTTACTCATCTATGATTCATTCATATACTAATGATCAAGCCCTACTTGATCGTGCAAAACCTTATATGGATATAAGACGAACTAGAAGTGCTACTTTAAATATCCTACCTCTCTACTCTACTGCTCCAAAAGCTGTTAGGGATTTTTTTCCTGATTTAGAGATCGATGCAAAGAGTATCAGAGTTCCTTTGGCATACTGTACTTTTTATGATATTACTTTGATATTAAAAAGAGATATAAAAGATTTGCATCGGTGTCTTAAAGAAAGTTGTAAAGGATTTATAACTTATACATTTGAACCTAAAGTTAGTAGTGATTTTATAAAAGATTGTAACTTTTTAACTTATGATTTAAACTTTTGCAAAAGTTATGACAAAATAGTTAAAATCTCAGCTTGGCAAGATAATGAGTATGGATACTCAAATCAACTTTTACAAACTATAAAGGTACTTTCATGAGCACTCAAAAAATCATAGATTTACTAAAAACCAACAATGTCTTTTTAACTGGTGGTGCTGGTGTTGGTAAAAGTTATACCACTCGTGAGATAGTAAAAGAGTATATCTTAAACAAAAAAAGTGTTGTTACTCTTGGAAGTACTGGTATAAGTGCGATAAATATAGCTGGACAAACTATACATAGTTTTTTTATATTTGGCATCAGTAGTAATTTTGAAGAATTAGAAATAAATGATAGATATAATCGCTCTCGTATAAAAGAGTTAAACAAAATACTCTCTAAACTAGATCTTTTAGTGATAGATGAAATAAGTATGGTAAGTGCATCAATGATGGATATGATACTTTATCGACTTAGAAATGCTAGATTTAGCGGAAAGATACTTGTAGTTGGAGATTTTTTTCAACTTTCTCCTATTTTAAAGAAAAGCTCATCTGCTTCTATATTTGATGATAGTATATATGCTTTTGAGGGAAGTTCTTGGGAGTATTTTAACTTTAAGAGTGTAGAGTTAATAGATGTTAAAAGAACTGATGATAAAAAGTTTATGGGAATACTAAATAAAATAAGAGTAGGAATTGTTGATAGTGAAGTTGTAGAGTATCTTGAAAAACTTAGAGAGTATAAAGTTTTAGATGAACCTTCAGTTTTGTTTGGAACAAATAGGGAGGCTACAAAGTTAAACTATTTGAAACTTAACTCACTTCCTCAAAAAGAGATAGTGATAGAGAGTATAAAGAAGAAAAAAGATACAAAGCTCAGTGATAAAAAGATACAAAGCTGGATAAACTCTCTTCCAGTAGAAGAAAACTTAGTCTTAAAAGAAGGAGCTAAAGTTTTATTTACTACAAATAAGTGGGGAAGTTATCACAATGGTGAGAGAGCCTTGGTTGAGCATATAGAAGAAGATCATGTAGTAGTGAGTCTTTTAAGAAATGGAAAGCTTATCAAAGTTGATAGATTTGAGTTTGAGCTGAGTAAAAGTATAGTAAAGGATGACAAGGTAGAACAAGATGTTTTATACTCTCTAAAACAGTTTCCACTACGACTTTGTTATGCTATAACTATTCATAAATCACAAGGAATGGGAATCGATGAACTTGTTTGCAATGTTGATAATATATTTGCAAGTAGTCAGTTTTATGTGGCTCTTTCAAGAAGTACAAATCCTAAAAAGCTGATGATAGAGTATCACAAAAAAGATTTTGAAAATTATCTAAAAAAAGTTATCAAAGTAAGCGATAGTGTAAAAGAGTTTTATACTAAGACTAAGCCACTCGGGCTATAGTCTTAAACAATTTCAAAAGGAGTGTTTGAATGAACTTTGTTTACTTTTTGAGTATATAGTTTTAAAGTAAATCAATAGTAAATATTTTAAGGAAATAAAAAGTTATGATAGAATTTGACGATAGATATGGTATAAAGTTTAATATACTCATCCTAGAAAAGATAAAGGAAGATTTAACAGATAAGAATATAGAACTTATCTTTACAAATTCAGCTGATATACAAGAGATAAATAAAAACTTTAGAGGGCTTGATAAACCAACTGATGTACTTAGCTTTCCACTGGATTTTATGCCTAATCTTCCTTTGGGTTCAGTAGTTATAAATGTTGATTTTGCTAAAAATATGGCTGAAAAGTTAGGACATAGTGTAGAAGATGAAATAACTTTACTTTTTATACATGGTCTTTTACATTTACTTGGTTTTGATCATGAAGAAGATAGTGGACAAATGAGAAAAAAAGAAGAAAAGATTATAAAAAAGTATAATCTACCAAAAAGTTTAATAGTAAGGAATAGTTAATGATAATAGATATAGTTACTTTTGTTGTTGCAATGGCAGCACTTGTAAAGGGAGCTGATTTTGTTATAGATGAGGCAGAAAAGATAGCTAAGCATTTTGGAATTCCTAGCTTTATCATAGGTGCTACTGTTGTAGCATTAGGAACAAGTTTACCTGAACTAGTTGCTAGTGTAATAGCAAGTTATAAAGGACATACTGACTTAGCTGTATCAAATGTAATAGGAAGTAACATCATAAACTTAGCACTTGTTTTGGGAGTTGTTTTTGTGATAGGTAAAAAGTTAACTCCAAAACGAGATATATTTAAAGATGATAGTGCTTGGGCTTTGTTTCCTGTTTTAGCATTTTTGTTGATGGCTTATGATGGAGTAATAAGTAGATTTGAGGGCGTATTGTTTTTACTTATGATGGGAGCATATTTAGTCTTCTTAAAAAACAATGCAATAGATAAGATGGAGAATGATAATGAAGAAAAAGAGAAATTTGAAACTTTAAAAACTTTAGGACTTTTAACTATCGGTTTTATTTTTGTTGTAGTTGGTGCAGAATTTACGGTTGATAGTGCATCAAATATAGCAAGAGCTTTTGGTGTTAGTGAATGGATTATAGGGCTTTTACTAGTATCTTTTGGTACAAGTCTTCCTGAACTTGTTGTCAGTGTTCAAGCAGCAAGAAGAAAAGATGCTGATATGGCAATAGGAAATGTCATCGGAAGTAATATAGCAAACTTTACAGTAGTACTAGGAGCAAGTGCAGTAGTAAATCCTCTAACTTTAGTTTTAAAAAACTCTATGTTTGATATACTAGCAGCACTTATACTTACAGTTATGCTTGTATTTGTAGCAGTTGATAAACTTTATAATCGTTCTACAGGAATGGTATTTTTGACTATTTTAGCCTTAGTAGTAGCTCATAGTTTAGGGATATAAAGCTGATAAGAGTTAGAGAGTTTATAAAAGTGATCTTCTAACTCTGTTGAAAAAATCTTATCCAAGAAGTTTATATCAACTAATTTTTGAGTAAAACTTATAAATTGTAAAAAATCTTTTTTATCTTCTAGTTTTAGGATTGGATTTTTTTCTAACTTTACTATATTTACCTCTCTTTCAAAAAGTCTTGAAAGAGATTTAAAATGCTCAGTTATTTTATCATTTTCTTCTTTTTCTATACCTTCAAACTCATATAAAGAGATATTTAGCTCTAACTGAGTTGATACATCAAAAACAACTGAAGAAATAGCTTCTACATCTTTACTGTTACTACTTAAAACAACTGATTCTTTTAAGTTACAAAATCCATCTAACGAAGTTTTAAATATAGGTAATTTTAACTCATAAAACTCTTTTATATTTTTTATAAAAGTTTTTGGATCACTTATGATGAGTCCTATATCAAATCTTTTTGCATCAAGACTAAGTACCTCATTTTGATTTATCTCTTCATAGTTAAATAAGATTATTATATTTGAGTTTTTATAGCTTTTGAGTTTTTCATAGGCTTTTGAAAGTCTTGGATTTACTACACTTATATAAAGTTTAGTTGTATTTAGTTTAGAAAATAGTAAAAAAGCATCATTGATAAGTGCATCGATCTCCTTATCACTTAATCTTTGCATATCTATAAAAGTATAGATATTTTCACCATAAGGTTTTGGAAACTGACCATAGTTTTGATTTATACTTCTATATACACTTTGTACTACTGCTGGATTTCCAACTATAACTATTATATCATTTGGCAAAAGCATAAAATTATCATTTGGAATATGAAGCTTTTCTTGTCTATATACTGCTGATACTTTCCATCTCTTTTGAGTAAGAGCTCCTATATGCTTATATGAGAAGTTACTAGTAGGAGGAATTTGAATTTGAGCTATTTCACCTTTACCTAAACCTATCTCTTTTGCATAAATAGGAATATTTGGTAAAAAATTCATCACTCTATTTACTACTATATCAGTAGAATCTATTTTATTTATATATTCATCATCTAACTCCAATTGCCACTTGTCTAATAGTACTATCTTTAAATCTTTATGCAAATATCTTATATTTTTATATGTTTCAAGTAAATCATTTTTATTGGGAAGTATCAAAAAAACTTCAAAAAAATTGATTTGATTTAATAGTTTTGATAATTTACTAAAACTTGTAGGGTCAAACTTATATAAAAGACAACTATCACTTCTAGCTTCAGGTAAAATATTTTCATTAAAGTAAACTATAAAATACTTATTTTGAGTTTTAGAGATGGAAAGTCTTTGTAAAAAAGCTTTTCCAACTGTTCCATCTACTATAACTAAAATATT
This sequence comes from Campylobacterales bacterium, assembly GCA_027055005.1. Taxonomy (GTDB): domain Bacteria; phylum Campylobacterota; class Campylobacteria; order Campylobacterales; family QNZT01; genus SZUA-1377. Next base: position 6,637 of record JALUNR010000079.1, on the reverse strand, counting down.
TTTCAAACTAATCTACTCTTGATGTAACTGATAGTTTATGAGCCTCTAACCCTTCTGTATCAGCCAAAAGTGCACATGCTGATGCTAGTTCATCTATACCTTTTTTACTCATACTTATAATAGAGCTTTTTTTCAAAAAGTTTTCTACATTTAAAGGCGAGTAAAACTTAGCTGTTCCACCTGTTGGAAGAGTATGATTTGGTCCAGCTATATAATCCCCTATTGCTTCAGGAGTATATCTACCCATAAAAATAGCTCCTGCATGTTTTATTAAAGGCAAAAGTTCAAATGGATTTTCCACCATAAGTTCAAGATGTTCTGGAGCTATTTCATTCATCAAAGTTACAACTTCTTGCATATCTCTTGCTATTATGATAGCTCCTCTTTTTTCTATTGATTCTCTAGCTATACTTTCACGAGATAGAGTTTTTAAAACTTTTTGTATTTCATCTTTTACTTTATTTGCCAAGCTAGCATCAGTAGTTATCAAAATAGAACTTGCCATTTGATCATGCTCAGCTTGAGAAAGTAGGTCTATTGCTAAGTGATTTATATTTGCACTACTATCTGCTATTATACCTATTTCACTAGGTCCTGCTATCATATCTATATTTACTTCCCCAAAAACCAACTTTTTAGCAGTAGCTACAAATATATTTCCAGGTCCCGTTATAACATCTACTTTGGGAATATTTTGGGTTCCATAAGCTAAAGAAGCTATTGCACTAGCTCCTCCAACTTTAAAAGCCTTTTTTATAGAACAAAGATGAAGTGCTGCTAATAATAAGTGATTTATCTCATTATTTGGAGTAGGAGTACATACTACTATCTCTTTTACTCCTGCTACAAGTGCTGGAATAGCATTCATCAAAAGTGAACTTGGATATGCTGCCTTCCCTCCTGGGATATACAACCCTGCCCTATCGACAGGAGTTATTTTTTGCCCTAAAACACTTCCATTATCTTCAAAATCTAGCCATGATTTTGGTAATTGTTTTTGGTGATATGAATAAATCCTATCATATGCTAAGTGAAGTGCATCTTTTAACTTAGTATCCAGTGCATCATAGGCTCTTTTCATTTCTTCTGTATCTATTGAAATATCATCATCACAAACTGGTGTCCATCCATCAAACTTAGATATATGAGAAAAAAGAGCTTTGTTTTTTTGCTCTTTTATCTCATTTATGATATTTTGTACAATAGAAGATACTGAATCTATATCCATTTTCCCGCGATTCAAAAGCTTTTCAAACTCATTTTGAAACTCTTTATCTCTACTCTTTATTATAATCAACTTGCAAACCTTTTTTGGCGTGATTATAACTAATTACCCTTTAAAAGATTTTCTATTCTTTCTCTCCACATTTTATCACTTTCAGCCATCTTTTTGTTAAATTCATTTATTTTTTCACGATAACTTTTTATATCATTTTCTAGCTTTTTATTTATACTTTCCTCTTTTTCTAACTGCATTTTTAAAAGAGTTAGTTTTCTATCAAGTGAACTTAGTTTTATTTCATAGCTCTTACCTTTTGTTTCACACTCTTTTTCAAGCTTTTGATTAAACTCATCTACATCAACTTTTGTATTTTGAGATTGTTTACTTAACTCTTCCTCCATGCTTTTTAATTTATTATTTAAAATATTATTTTTAACTTCATAATCATTTTTAAGATTTTGAAGTTTAGATTCCCATTTTTTATTTATTGCATCGACCTCTTCTTTTGTATTTTTACTATTTTCTAACTCTTTTTCTAATTTTTGTATCTTTTGTGCATAATCATCTAATTTATTTTGTAAAATATTTACTTTAGAACTAATAGAACTTTTTCTTAGTTCTAAATCTTTATTTATATTTATAAACTTTTGCTCCCACTCTTTATTTTGCTTAGTTAGATTTTTTATATTTTCTTTTTCTCTTTGTTCAGCTTTAACTATTTCTTTTGAAAGAGTATCTATCTTTGCATCTTTTTTCTCAATCTCACCTGTCAAACCTTTAATATTCTCTTCATATTCATTGCTAATATTTTTAAGTTTAACTTCCCAATCATTTAACTTTTTATTTAACTTAGAATCACTACTTTTTAGAGAATTTAATTCTTCATCTTTTTTACTAAGAGAATCTTTTAGTTTTTCATTTTCCTCTTTTAAACTAGTAATAGTTTTATTTAAAGCCTCAAATTCATATTTTTTAGTTTCATTTTCCTCATTTTGTTTCTTTTTCAACTCTTTATTTTCTAAAGAAACTTTTTCAAACCGTTTTTGTGACTCTTCTAAGTTAGTATTATTTACAACAAACTTGTTATTTAACTCTTCTAACTCTTGCTGTTTTTGCTCATATTCATCTTTCAGGTCAATAAATTTTAAATTCCACTTTTTATCAACTTCTTGCACTTTTTGTTTAATACCTATTGATTTTATTAACCATCCCATAAGTATACCTAACACCCCTGCCACAACTAAACAAACTACTATTTGCATTATCAAATAACTCATTCTTCTTTCCCTCCTATTATGTTAAACTCTATTCTTCTATTTTCACTTTTACCTTTGGTAGTATTATTATCAGCTATAGGATTTACTTCACCATATCCCCTCGCTTCCAAATTTTTTGCATCTACATTTTCGTGTATTACTAAATACTTTTTAACAGAAGCTGCCCTCTTAGCACTCAATATAAGGTTAAAATCACTACTCCCATCACTGTCAGTATATCCAGCTATTTCAACCAAATAATCAGGACACTCTTTTATAACTTTTGCAAGTGAGGATAAAAGTGGATAACTATCTTTTTTTATCACTGCTTTTGAGGCTTCAAAATTGATTTTTTTATCTTTTAGTGTATTTGTTAGTTTATTTTGACAATCTTTCTCTTTTGCCAACTTTTGTGTATCCTGTATTTTAGATTGCATAATAGGGGATTTTATAGGAATTTTAACTTTTTTTATAGTTATCAAATCCTTGATTCCATAAACTCCAGCTAAATTTTTTATAACACTTAAAATTTCTTGTTTCTTTTGTAAAGTTGAAGCTTGACCACTAAGTATAACTATCCTAGTAGTTTTCATACCATTACCTAATATATTTGCTTTAATTTTATCAGCCTGAATATCAGATAGATTAGCTCTTACCCTGCTTAACACATCACTTTTGATATTTTCAACTTTATTTTCAAAACATAAATAAGATAGAAAGACTAATAGCAACAATCCAACCAAAAAGAGCAACAACTTTTTCATCACACTACCTTTTTGGTAAAATTATATTTAGTTATCTTAAAAAAGGTAATTAATATTTTAACAAGTATTTTTATTTAATTTTTATTTAAGTATTTTCTTTCATATCTAGGGAGCATACTTTGATTACCTATCAATCCTCCTTGATGGATAAATAAAATATCATTTTCAAAAATAGTTTTATTTTCTAAAAGAATATTCCAACCTATTGCATCATATAAAAGGTCAAACTCTATTCCTGAACTTTTTAATTCTAACCATATTTGATAGCATTCTTTATATAACTTTGCAAAATGATACTTTTTAGAACCTATTAGTATAATTGGATGATGTAACTTATCTTTACAAAGATTATAAAATTCTTTTTCTAAGTAACTACTTCCTCCCACACATGAAGTTGTATATACATTTATAGTTGGTAAATTTTTTTTAAGATATAAAGCAGTAGTTCCTGTACCACTAGTTAAAAACACATCTACTTTTTTCTCTGTTTTCTCACACCAGTTTAAAATCTCATTTGCTAAAAGTTTGATACCAATCTCAGCTTCTTTTGTATATCCTCCCTCAGGAACAAAAAATTCATCTTTTCTAACAGTACGTGGATAAGGTTTTTCAAAAATATTCATACCATTTTTTATCGCATAATAATAATTTCCATGTGGATTTTCTTTTAAAAATTTACTAATATGTGATACATAATAATCAAAAATGAGATTTTTTTCTTTTGCTAAAACAGAGAGTGAAAGCATCGCATTTGATTGAGCCGAACCGTGAGAAATTATTTTTTTATATGAAGACAAATCTTTTTTTAGTAAAAACCAAAGCTTTCTCGCTTTATTTCCACTAAAAAGAGGATGAGTTAAATCATCCCTTTTTATAAAATACTTTTTACCTCTAAAAGTAAACTCTTCTATTGGAGTTGGAAGGTTAATTTCTATCAAGACAGTTTAAATCGCTATATGCGACTTTTAACCTCTCTACCATAGATTTTTCACCCGCCCTAAGCCATTTTCTAGGATCATAGTATGATTTATTTGGTTTATCAGCACCATCTGGATTTCCTATTTGGGATTGGAGATAATCTTTATATTTTGCTTCATAATCTCTTACTCCATCCCAAAAAGCCCACTGAGTATCAGTATCTATGTTCATCTTTACTACACCATAACTAACTGCTTCTCTTATTTCTTCTAAACTACTTCCACTTCCTCCATGAAATACAAAGTTAACTGGTTTATCATTTTTTAAAGATAGTTTATTTTTTATATATTCTTGAGAATTTTTTAAAATAATAGGTTCAAGTTTTACATTTCCTGGTTTATAAACTCCGTGAACATTACCAAACGATGCAGCTATCGTAAATTTATCACTAATAGAACTCAATCTCTCATAAGCTTCACAAACTTCTTCTGGCTGAGTATATAAAAGAGAGCTATCAACTCCACTATTATCAACTCCATCTTCTTCACCACCTGTTATTCCCAGTTCAATTTCTAACATCATATCAAGTTTACTCATTCTTTTTAAATAATCTTCACAAAGAGATAAATTTTCTTCTAAACTCTCTTCAGAAAGATCTAACATATGTGAACTAAATAGTGGTGACCCAGTTTGTTGAAAATGTTTTTCACTCTCTTTTAAAAGTGCATCTATCCAAGGAAGTAACTTTTTTGCTGCATGATCTGTGTGAAGTACAACTGGAATATTATAAGCATTTGCAAGAGTATGTATATGTTTAGCTGCACTAACTGCACCTAAAACTGCACCTATTTTAGCATCGAGTTCTTTTCCTGCATAAAAAGATGCTCCACCATTTGAAAGTTGTATTATAACTGGAGAACTTACCTTATGTGCTGCTTCTAAGACTGCATTTATAGAATCTGTGCCTACTACATTTACAGCAGGGATTGCAAATCCCTCCTCCTTTGCTATGGCAAAAAGTTTTGTTAATTTTTCACCACTTATAACACCACTACCTACTTCTTCTAAAACTCTTCCCATAAAAACTCCTATTTTGTATAAGTAACTTTATATTCTTTTTTTAATTGTTCTATTAGTTTTTTTATTTTTGATTTTATTTTATCTGTTGTTAGTTTGCTTTTTATCTGATTTTTTACCTTTTCAAAAGGAATCAAAGTACCTTTTTTTATCTTGTCTTCTACAAAAATCACATGATAACCAAACTGAGTTTTTACTGGTTTAGTTGTAAAAGTTCCTTTTTTTAACTCAAATGCAGCTTTAGAAAATGGAGGGACCATAGTTTTATATGTAAACCAACCAAGTTGTCCACCATTTACTCCACTAGGACCTGTTGATTTTTGCTTTGCCAATAATATAAACTCTTTTTCTACATCTTTTGCTTTTTTTAACTCATCTATGATTTTCTTTGCTTCTTTTTCATCTTTTACCAAAATATGTCTAGCTTTTACTCTATCTTCTTTTTCACTAAATAGACTTTTGTTTTTATCATAGTATTCTTTAACTTCTTTTTCATCTACTTTGATTTTTTTTATAATATTATTTGTATAAATAGAAGTAGCTAAAGAGTTTTTTATATATTCTAATTTACTTTTAAACTCATCACTTTTATCAACTCCTTCACTAAATGCCTTTTTAGCTAAAAGTGTATTTTCTACTGCTATATCTATGATCTGTTTTCTTTTTTGCTTATCAAGATTATCAATACCACCATACTTTTGTATCAAGGTACCATTTGGGATAATTTTTAAAACTTGATCTATATCAGTTTGAGTGATATTTTTATCACCAACAGTTGCATAAACTTTAGCTTGAAGTGATAAAGCACCTAAGATAAGTAAACTATATACTATTTTTTTCATATATTTCCTTTTATTTTTAAATAATATTGTATTTTAGCTAATTAATTTATATCTTAGTTTAAATCTACCCATGCACTACCATCATAAACTCTTAAAGTTCCATTACTATCCATATATATATCTCCTTTTTCTCCACTTGCTGGTTCAGCCCTTGGAATTAAATGAAATACATTATGTAAATTTGTAATATTATTTTCATTTGCATCAATAGCTTCTTTTAAAACTTTTCCTTGATTTGCAGATAGTGGTTTGTTTGTATCTGTTGAAGTTAGATTATCCACGATATCAGTTGGCTTTAAAAATGTAGTAAGAGTTGAAAGATCTATTGATTTATCACTCTCTCCATCATTTTCGAGTGAAAGTTTTATTTGACTTCCGCTTAGTTCAAATTTATCTATCTTTTGTGCATCTGTTTTTGCATCAATAGCTTCTTTTAAAACTTTTCCTTGATTTGCAGATAGTGGTTTGTTTGTATCTGTTGAAGTTAGATTATCCACGATATCAGTTGGCTTTAAAAATGTAGTAAGAGTTGAAAGATCTATTGATTTATCACTCTCT
>JALUNR010000078.1 GCA_027055005.1 Campylobacterales bacterium | reverse complement strand
TTTTTAAAAGCTGTAGTTGTTATCTATATCTTTTAATCTTTCTAATAGCTCAGTTTCTGTTATAGGTACTCCTAATAGGTTACAGTAAACTACATAATTTGCTAAAACTTTTTTTGCATAGTGCATAGGCTCTCTTGGAGTTATCATCTCTAGGGAGTAAAAAGGCTCATAAGAGTTTAGTTTAAAATAATTTTTTTGGAGGATATTTCTTTTTGTGTATCCTATACCACCGTTATAAGCATAGGCAACTAAAAGTGGATTATAGAGATGTTTTTCTAAGTAATCTAAGTGGTCATTTGCAAATCTGTAAGCTATTTTAGGGTTGAAAATATCTCTATATTTAAAGTTGTTTAAGCCTAGTTTTTTTGCAGTATGAGTTACTAAAAATGGCATAAATTGCATCAATCCTAAAGCAAATGATGGAGAGATGGCAGTTGGTATAAATTGACTCTCTTGTCTAGCGATAGCAAGTAGTAAAGCTTGCCTTTTTTTGGAATAATTTTGTAAATCTTTCATATGATATAGCAAAAAATAGTTGTTTGGTTTTATATCTTTTAAAAAAAATGATAAATGTGGTTCACTTTTTTTTGTTTTAAATGTTTTATTAAGATAATAAATTTTTTGTTTATATGATAAGTGAGAAAGTTTTTTATATGTTTTTATTCTTGTTTTTGCCCAGGATAGAGGATTTGTTGTATCAAACGATGGTTTATTTTTTGTTGGATTAAAAGATGTTAAGATATTAGCAAAAGTTTTTTGTAAGTTTTCATAAGCATATAAAGAGTATATGTTTAATTCTGTAGAATTGGTTAATAATCTTAAATATTTTTTATCTTTGCTAATAAGATAAAGCCACAAAGTAGCACGATCTTTTTTAAACTGACTTATAGCCTTTTTTTTTGCTCTAAAAAGATAAAAAGTAGCAAGGGATTTATTTTCCAAGTTAAAAAGTGCTAGATAAAATGAAGCCTCAGCTTTTGTATGAAAAGATTTTATCCCTTTTAGTGAAGCTTTTAGATTGTTGGCATTTGAACTTAAAACTTTTTTAACAAAACTATTAAAAAGTGAATATTTAGCTAATCGCTGTAAGTAGTTAGCTGATATAGGTGTATTTAAGTATCTTTCTATATGCCATATACTTAAATGTGAAAATACTTTTAAAAACCTATAAGGTGGAACTTTTACAAACTCTTTCATATCAAAACAATAATCAGGTTTTTTATAAACTTTATGAATACTTTTTTTTACTATATCATACTTTGCAAATTCATTTTTTAGTTTTTTGTTTAAATGTTTTATATTTTTAAAAAGTCTTTTAGCATTTTTTTTTGATATTTTATGATTTTGCATATAAAGATATATATAAAAATCTTTTTCGATACTTTTTGGTTTTGATGATAAAGTTTTAAATCCTACGGAAAAGCCAAAGCTAATCCATAGCATCAGAATAATTAAAAATTTTAGCAAAGGTTTATATGATTCTTACAAGTATTTGTTGTAAAAACTGTAAAGCCAGTATTAAGATAATAGGAGCTAAATCTACTCCTCCTATAACAGTTGGAAAATATTGTCTCATCTTTTTATAAACAGGGTCTGTTAGTCTGTATAGGATTTGGACTATTGGATTTGAAGGGTCTGGATTTACCCAAGTTATAAGTGCGGCTATGATTACAACCCAAATATATATGCTTATTACTGAAACTATTGTTCCTATGAGTGCTTCTATAAGTATCATCTTGCTATCTCCTTGATATAGTTTTTTATATGTGGATATATATCGGATAAATTTGGTCCACCATTAGCTCCAGTTAGTAAAATCCTCATCGGTTTGAAAAGATTTTTTCCTTTAAAACCAGTTTTTTCTTGTAAATAAGTTTTAAAATCACCAAATTCTTCAAAATGTGGAGAATCTTTTACAACCTCTTTAAATCTTTCTAATTCTTGTTTATATTCATCAGACGATTTTATTGAAAATATTTTATCTATTTTATCTTTTATTTCATTTATTGTACTAGCTTCTTCAGTATATAGTTTTGCTAACTCTCCAATCTCTTTACTTTTAAATCCTATTAAACTAGCTAATTTTACGGAGTCTAACATATTTATATGAGCTTTATTTATATTTTTTAGTTGAGTTAAGTTAAATTTTGCAGGTGATTTTGAAACTTTAGATATATCATACCACTCTATCGCTTCTTCAAATAAAAATACATCTTTTGGAGCTTTATATCCTATCAAAAGAAGATAATTTGCTATCGCTTGAGGTAAAAAACCTTGCTCTAACAGCCACTTTACACTTGATGCATCATCTCTTTTACTCATCTTTTTACCTTCATTATTTAAAATAACAGGAAGATGGGCATATTCTATATTTTTATCATAACCTAAAGAGTTTCGTATATAGATCTGTTTTGGTGTGTTTGATACATGATCTTCACCTCTTATAACTAAGCTAATATCACTTAGCATATCATCTACTGCACAAGCAAAGTTATATGTAGGAGATTTATCAACTCTTAAAATAACAAAATCATCTATATTTTTAGGCTCAAATGTGAGTTTTCCTTTTATGATATCTGTAAAAGTTATATCTTCTTCAGGCTCTTTTATACGAACTGAAAATGGAGCTTCATTGTCCAAAACTAGTGAATCTGGAAGATTTTTACAAGTTCCATCATATCTAAAAGGTTTACCTTCTTCTTTTGCTTTTAGCTTTTTGTTTTCTAAATCTTCAGGAGTACAAAAACAGTTAAAAGCCTTTTTATCCATCAAAAGTTTAGTTGCTAATTGTTGGTGAAATTTTAAGTTATGACTTTGATATATGATTTCATCTGATTTTATCCCAAAAAGATGCAAAAGTTCTATGATTTCTTTATCTTTTCCTTCAATATTTCTCTTTGCATCGGTGTCTTCTATACGAAGTAAAAATTTTTCACCTCTTTGTTTTGCCACCAAATAATTTAAAAGAGCAACCTTTAGGTTTCCTATATGCATATCACCCGTTGGAGATGGTGCAAATCTAAGCATTAATATTCCTTACAATTTAATTTTTTGGATTTTATCTAATGGTTATTAATATTTGGTAAAGTACTCTGTATATTTCAATACAAACAAGAACTTAGACTTGTTGCATCGAACTCAGGTTTAGAAATCATGAGAAATTCCCCATTTTATATTTGGCAGTGATGATTTGATACTATTTATAAGATTTATAAGTATGGTTTTATCTAATA
>JALUNR010000077.1 GCA_027055005.1 Campylobacterales bacterium | reverse complement strand
TATTATTACTTAATATGTTTTTAAATTTTACTATGATAAACTTTTATAAACTTAAGAAGAAAAGGAGAAGTTATGAAAAACTTAATTGAAACTATTATAGAAAATAGTAAAAAAGGATATAGAGAAAGTATTGTTATGAATAACAACCATTTAGAAGATATATTATTAAATATTTTAACAGATGCAAAAAAACTAGAAGAGATCTGTGAAAAATTTAATGATATGCCAAAATCAGAAGCTAAAGAATCTGTAAACAAACGATATACTTATGAACAAGTAAAAAAAATAACTAAAATTCAATTAGAACTTGCCAAAGGAAAAATTCCAATGGATGTAGCTGAAAGAGAAATTTTAAAAGTAGCAGATTTTTTTCCTGTTCATAATTTGCCTCAATATAATAAAAGAATGAAAGAATACCTAGCTGGAGTTGGTTCTTATGGTTTTGCATTCCCCTCAAATTGGGCAAAAGCACTTTTGGAAGAAACAAACTATGATAAATTTGTAATACAAGCATTACAGCAACAACAAAATTTATATTATGAAAAAGATAATAGAATAAACAATAAATTAGCACAAATTATTGAAGAAGCCAAACAACTTAGTGAAAGCTAACAACACCTTGGACTTGATGAATAAGCTACCCTGTCGAGTTTTCTAACTTTATTTTGCTAAAATACTCTTAAGATTTAAAAAACTTGGTTGAGTAAAATCGCTTATTCATCAAGTCCACCGTTATGTTTTACAGAAAGGATGAACATTGTTTTAAAGTTACCTGTCCCTATTTATGCAGTGCACAGCCATTATGCCACATCAGCATTAAAAAAGGATTTTAGCATAATTTTACAAAATTTTTTTTAAGAAATCTAAACTTTATGATATAATCATACAATAAAAACAAAAAGGAAATTAAACTTATGCAAAAAGTAACTTTAGAGATTAATAACTCTATTTATGAATATATTATGTTTTTTCTTGAAAATATTCCCAAAAAGTTAGTTCACATAAAAAAAGAGCTTCAACAAGAGAATAAGCTAGAAAGAAAATCATCCAATACTTTTAACCCAAGAGATTTTTTTGGTGTCGCAAATAGTTCTAAAAGTGAGATAGATAAGTATTTGCAAAAAAACCAAAATGAGTGGGATAGCTATCTTGTTAAATAACAAACTTCTACTTGATACAAATATTATCATCTACTATTTTAACGGTATTATTACAGATAATAGGATAGATGAGATACTCAAAACAAACTTTAACATCTCTATTATCACAAAAATAGAGTTTTTAAGTTGGCAAAAATTACGAAAAGATAAAGTACTACAAAGCAAAGCATTGGATTTTATCGCTCATGCTAAAATCTATGAATTAACTGATGAAATAGCAAATAAGGTTATAAATATAAGGCAACAGTATAGAGTAAAAACACCTGATGCGATTATCGGTGCTACTGCTTTAGTTAATGGGTTTGATATTGTTACAAATAATGTTGATGACTTTAAAAATCTTGACTTGGGTATTTTTAGTATTGAGGTGAATTTAAACTAAAATCTAAGGAGATAAAAGGGGACGAGGTAACTTTAAATTTATTCTAAAAAATGAGGGTCGGAGCAAATTATAAAATATCTTTGGTTTTTGTGCTAAAATAAGTCAAGAATACAACAAGTTCGAGGAGGAGGAATAAGAAGTTCACTTATGAAATCCATAATCCAAAGTAAAGACTTTACTAAAACTGTAAAGCCTTCACTTCAAAAAATTATTACTTAAAACTCTCTTGCCACAAAGAAAGTAGATTTTCATCTATATAGTCATACTCACTCAAATCTTCCAAACTTTCAATCTCTCCTGCTTCTATAAGTTCGATTATCTTTTTAGCTAACTCCTCCTCCATAGATGGCAAGGATAAAAGTTTAGTTAGAGTTATGTTTGAAAATGTGAACTTTTCATCTTCTATATAACTGTTTTTACTGCTTGTTTTTACCTCATCAGGAATTTCATCTTCCAGTTTTAAAGGTTTATATGGGTTGTTTGGTATATCACTTGGAGTACTCTCATCAGTTAGTTCCATATCAAAGGCATCCTTTTTCTTTACAAAAAATGCACCATCAGTTGATGGGGTGTATCTACTAAACTGGATATATCTCATAGTTCTTAAAAGGTTACTGTCTATCTTTCCAAGCTCTTCCCAGTTAAAGAGTGGAAAGTATGGTTTTCTAAACTTTCCACCACTAAAATCCCACATCAAATACTGACCTATCCAATCTCTGATATAAGGGAAAGCAGCAAATGCAGTTGCACACTCTAAGATATAAGGTTTTCCATCAATATCTGCTATATCACAAGCCCAATACTCTGCTTTTGCAGCTTTACTAGCTTTTACTGCAAGCTCTAAGACATGCATAGGAATATTGTTATAATCTATATATCCACCTTGGCTTGTATTTGTGATATCCATACCATCTCCGGCTACTCTCCAAAAGGCACATACTGGTTTATGCCCTATGAGCATAACTCTTATATCTTTTCCTTTTAGATCAAGTGCTTCTTGTATATAGATAGGGTTGTATTTTTGTTTATCAAGCAGACTTATCGCTTCCTCAGCACTTCTTATGTAGTGTACATAGTATCCACCATAGTTGCTAGGTCCATAACTTCTTTTTATGATTATAGGATACTCTGCACCATTTCTTAAAAAGTTATATCCTTCCTCTTTATCGTAAAAGATCCAAGTTTTTGGATCACTTATGTTATGTTTTTTACAAAAAAGAGTAACATTTTCTTTTGATTTATTTGGAAACTGAGTTTCGATAGATGGAACAAATCTAACTTGAGGTAACTCCTTTGCAATTTGCACAAATGTATCATAAGCTGTTGCAGGAATATTTCCTATCAAAATATCTATCTTTTTTCTCTTGACTTCTTTGATAAATCTATCTTTATCATTTTTCCAGTGATATACTACTTTTTCTATTTTGTCTGGCCAACCTCTAAAGTTGCTCTCATCAAAAAACCTCAACACATAATCTAAGTACAAAAATCCTAACTTTGGTAACTTACTCATCCTCAATCCCCCTTTTATTTATTTTTCTATCTATAAGTTCTACTATCTTGTCTATCTTTTTATTGTTAAAATCAAGACCCATCTTTTCTTGTTCAGGTGTTGCAAAGGCTGGTATGCCATTTACTTCTAAAACTATATACTTCTCTTTAGCTCTATCATATATGATATCAACTCCACCTATATCAACTCC
>JALUNR010000076.1 GCA_027055005.1 Campylobacterales bacterium | reverse complement strand
GTGCCATTTCATTGTATAACCTCATAGAAGCAGCACTAAAGAAGTCTTTTTTATCGCCTTGGACTGCATTTGAGTAATTTTCAAAGAATGTCTTTATGATGCCCTCGTTCTCGCTCATGACATCCCATAGATAGCCTCTCTCATCGTATGGTGAGAACAGCATATCTTGCTTTCTCAGTAATGTTGCTACGAAGTCGCCTGCTTTCACTTGGTGGATTACTGCACGACTATAGAACTTTTGTTTTAAAATATTAAAATAAAACTCTGTTTTTCCTGCTCCCATCTTGCCGACCAATAAAATACCTTGAGTCATTTTAAGTGGATCAAAATATATCTCTGTTTTTTCTGCTGCTTGGCGATAGAGTTTTGACATCCCTGCCTCTTTAACAAACTCATCATCAACTCTAAAGCTATCTATATAAACCTTATCATCACTCTTTCTGAAAAGCTTTTTAAGTTCTGATACTGCCGTCCAGTGGTATCCCCTCTTCACCTCTTGTGGATTTACAAAGCTACCAGCTGCGGTGCTAGTTGTTATATTTGGAAACTTTGCATAAATGAATCCGTTTTTTTTACTTGTTTTTGTTAGGTAATACATAACTGCCAAAAGTGGCATTGAATACATCATTAATTCTATCATCTTGTAACTCCTTTTTCATAATTTTCGAGTTGATTTTCGAGTTCTTTGGAAAGTACACTCATTAGTTTAACCACTTCAAAAGGTATAGTTACTACTGCTGTAGTACCTGTTACATCTAAGATTTGTAAATTCGAGGTGAGTGAATCTATCACTTGATCTTTTATTTTATCTTTGGTGTAATCTTTTAGTGGTTTTTCTGCCTGCTGATTAGCTTCCTTTTGGTGATGAGCAGTCTGCTCATCACCTAATTCCATGTATATTGTTTTATCTTTCATCTTTAAGCCCTCTCTCTTCCAGCATCTCTGCTTTGAGTTTTACTTTGCCCATTCTCGGCAAGTTTAAGGTCATGCTCTGTTATGGTATTTGCTTTCTCTTGCGTATGAAGCTGTGTAGCTAGATTTTGTAAGTGGTCTGCGAATTTGTGAAGCTGTTGAGAGTCTATCTCGCCATTAGCATTTAAAAGTTTTTCAAAACTTTTATCACTAGAAATATTTTGAACTCTCTCTTGTAGTTCTGATTTCTGATTTATTTCTACTTGCACATCTTTACCTAAGTTAGCTTTTGCTATCTCATCATTTGTTTTATCAAGATTTTTAAATAAAGTTTCTTTGGCAAAATTATCTACAAATTTAAACTCACCTTTTGATACTTCATTCATTACACCAGCTTTTACAAGTTCTTTCGCATTTCTAAGTGAAGCATCAACAAACTTTTTAACTGCCTCTTGGTCTGTACCTTTGCCCTTTGAAAACTCTTGCCAATTTTCTAATGATTTTTGAGATACACCATTAAACTTTACAGCTGATACATTCATAAAATCACGATTTTGGGCTTTTTGTTCACGGTTAATTTTTTGAAGTTCTGACCATTTGTTGGTTATATCTGTTTGAGTAGATTTATCTGAAAAATTAAGGGTTGGTGTTCTATCTTTAACAGTTTCAAACTTTGGAGCATTATCAATTATCTTAACCAGCTCTTTAAGTTCTTTTGCTCTCTCTTGGATAGGTTCTTGCTCATGTAGTAGTCTGTTTTCTGTTTCTAGTTTTTGAGATTCGCTCATGGCTAAATACTCTTTGTTTTCTATAAGAAAATCTATCTTATCGACTGCACCTATATCTTTAGTAATAATTTTAAAATCTTCTAAAGTTTCATTTTTTGAAGCCTCTTTTTTTTCAAAAATATCTAGTTTAGATTGCATCTCATCTATGATTTTTTCCATACTTTCAACTTGTGAAGTTTTTGCTATGTACTCTTTTTGATGTTGGTTTTCTAATACAGTTTGAAATAAAGCTGTTTTTGCTTCAACTGCATTTAAACCAGCTCTTGTGGCTTGTTGCATAAAATCGTTTTGGAGTAGTTTATCAGATGTCTTAGTATCACTTAATTCTGTGATACTATTTTTCTTAACAAAATCTTGGGATAAATCTTTGAGCTTTTTATCGACACTTTGAGATAAATCTAAATCTTTAGCTGGTGGAGCTTTGTTAAACTCTTTTAGTTGGTACTCTTCAAGGTACTTATCTAACTTTTTATTAACAATTTTATCTTTAAGTTTATCAAAAAATCTATCGATGGTTTTAGTAAGGTTTTGTAAGATAGAGTTAGTTTTATTAACTGCTTTAACTAATGCACCTCTTAGCCCTTTTGGGCTGTTAATAGCTTCAATAAATTTATCTTTCATGTTAGCTGGTACTAACTCACTTCTTGCAAATCTTGATAAAGTTTTTTTATCATTTTTTGCTATGGCTAAATCTAACTGTTGACTCATCATCTTTGATATATTTTTAGTAAAATCAAGATTATCAGATAAGTTGTTACCATTGACAACTCTTGTCGGATTATCTCTAATCTGTTTGATTGTATCAGATTCAAGTTTTAGATTGATTTGTTTATCCATAAACTTAGCTTTTTTAACTTCACCATTTTTAAGCCATAATTCTATTGGCTCATCATTCATTAGAACTATATGTTTTTTTGCTATAAAATCTCTCATTTTTAAACTCCTGTGTTTATTTTTAAAATAACTGGTTTTACCTCAGTTAAAAACTCTTTAGCTGATTTCAAAGCCTCATCTTTTTCATTATCTTCAAGTCTGGTGATAGACTCTAATAATATTTCAGATTTTTGTTTTAAATCTATAACAAAATGCTTATCTATCCAGCTAACTTTTCTATGGTCTAATTCTTTATTTACATTTTGTAAATCATGAATTATCTTTAATGTATCATTACTCATCGTTCTCTCTCCTTAGTGTTATTAATGCTCTCATGGTATCCACGCTCTGCAAGTTTTACATCTTGAAGTGTTACTACTGTTTGAGATATTTCAGCATTTCTTCTGACATCTCTATTTGTAACATCATTAACTCTTTTAGTGTCGGCTCCGCGTTCTCTTCGCTCGGCTCTGGTAGCAGTGTTTGTAACATCTCTAAAATGAGTTCGTTTTGCTTCTGTAAGCTCATTTGAGACTCGACTAAAGACTTGAGTAAGTCTATCTCTGTGATTGGTTTTTCTTCTTCTGTTGTTTTCAAAGTTTTCCTCTAAAATTAATTTATTTTCATCTCTATTGAAACTACTATATAATTTTTCAGTATCTAATCTCGTTTTTTCAAGATTAAGTACAACTACCT
>JALUNR010000075.1:2863-3297 GCA_027055005.1 Campylobacterales bacterium | reverse complement strand
GATATACAAAATATAATCCTCATGATGAAACAGCTTATTATGACAACACAAAGACAGTTGCTCTTAGCTTATCTCTTCCTCTATATCAAGGAGGCTTAGTTAAATCAAAAGTAATAGAAGCAAAACTAAACAAACTTGCCGCGATTGAAGATGTAAAAAAAGTAAAAAACAATATTAATATCCAGTATGAAGAGGAACTCTCTAATTTTAAAGCATTGATAAAATCTGTAAAATTATATAAAAAAGCTTACAGATCATCAAAACTTTATCTTTTATCAGCTAAAAAAGGTTATAAAAGTGGCTTAAATAGTATTGTAGATATAAATAATGCAAAAACTAAACTAAATGAAGTAAAATTTAAATATATGCAAAATTTATATGATATGTTAACTTCATATGTAAAATTATTGATTATTACTAACAATATGGATTAT
>JALUNR010000075.1:0-2853 GCA_027055005.1 Campylobacterales bacterium | reverse complement strand
GATATACAAAATATAATCCTCATGATGAAACAGCTTATTATGACAACACAAAGACAGTTGCTCTTAGCTTATCTCTTCCTCTATATCAAGGAGGCTTAGTTAAATCAAAAGTAATAGAAGCAAAACTAAACAAACTTGCCGCGATTGAAGATGTAAAAAAAGTAAAAAACAATATTAATATCCAGTATGAAGAGGAACTCTCTAATTTTAAAGCATTGATAAAATCTGTAAAATTATATAAAAAAGCTTACAGATCATCAAAACTTTATCTTTTATCAGCTAAAAAAGGTTATAAAAGTGGCTTAAATAGTATTGTAGATATAAATAATGCAAAAACTAAACTAAATGAAGTAAAATTTAAATATATGCAAAATTTATATGATATGTTAACTTCATATGTAAAATTATTGATTATTACTAACAATATGGATTATCTGGCTTTAGCAGATGAGATTATAGATTAAGAGGTATTATGAAAAAAGCAATTATAACAGGAATAACGGGACAAGATGGAGCATACTTAGCCCAACTACTCTTAGAAAAAGGGTATGAAGTTTATGGTACTTACAGAAGAACTGCTTCAGTAAACTTTTGGAGGATTGAAGAACTTGGAATACAAAATCATAAAAATCTACACTTGATAGAGTATGACTTAACAGATGCAACAAACAGTATAAGAATGGTTTCCCAGATTCAACCTGATGAGATATACAATCTAGCAGCACAAAGTTTTGTAGGGGTTTCTTTTGAACAACCTTTAGCAACAGCAAAAATAACAGGTCTTGGATGTACACATCTTTTAGAAGCAGTTAGGATAGTAAACCCTAAAATAAGATTTTATCAAGCTTCTACATCTGAAATGTTTGGAGATGTTCAAGAGATACCTCAAACTGAAAAAACACCTTTTTGGCCTAGAAGTCCTTATGGTGCAGCAAAGATGTATGCTCACTGGATGGTTGTAAATTATAGAGAATCTTATGATATGTTTGCTACAAGTGGAATACTTTTTAACCACGAATCTCCTCTTAGAGGGCTGGAGTTTGTTACTAGAAAAATCACTGATGCAGTAGCTAAAATCAAATTAGGTAAACTAGATACTTTAGAACTTGGAAATATGGATGCTAAAAGAGATTGGGGATTTGCTAAAGATTATGTTGAAGGAATGTATCTTATGCTTCAAGCAGACAAACCTGATACTTATGTACTAGCAACTAACAGAACAGAGACTGTAAGAGATTTTGTAAAAATGGCATTTAAAGCTGCAAATATAGAGTTAGAATTTAAAGGCAAAGGTGAAAATGAAATAGCCATAGATAAATCTAGCAAAAAAACAGTTGTAAAAGTAAATCCAAAGTTTTATAGACCAGCAGAAGTAGATTTGCTGATAGGAAATCCCAAAAAGGCTAAAAAAGAGTTAGGTTGGGAACCAAAATGTACACTTGAAGAGTTGTGTGATATGATGGTAAAGGCAGATTTGAGAAGAAATAAAGCAGGTTTTGTGTTTTAGATGTCAAATAGAGTTCTTATTAGTGGTATAGATGGTTTTACAGGAAAACATTTATCTACTTATCTTAATAAATTTGGCTTTGAAGTTTATGGTACATCTTTATTTAATAGTTCAGATAAAAAATATAAGTGTGATATCACAGATAGAAATCAAGTACTTAAAATACTAAAAATTATAAAGCCCGATTATCTCATCCACTTATCTGGTATTTCTTTTGCAGCTTATGGAAATAGTGAAGATTTTTATAAAGTAAATACTATCGGAACTATTAATATTTTAGATGCCTTTTTAGAAGCGGGGATAACTCCTAAGAAAATCATACTCGCTAGTAGTGCGACTGTTTATGGCAATCAAGGTTTAGAAGTTTTGGATGAATCTTTATGCCCTAAACCTGCTAATCACTATGGTGCTAGTAAATATGCTATGGAGTGTTTAGCTACTGGTTACTTTGATAAACTTCCTATTATCATCGCAAGACCTTTTAATTATACGGGGATTGGACAGGCTGAGAAATTTTTAATACCAAAAATAATAAAACACTTTAAAGAAAATAAAAAAGAGATAGAGCTTGGAAATCTTAATGTAAGTCGTGAGTTTAATGATATAAACTTTGTATGTGAAGTTTATAATCGTTTTTTAGAGTGTGATGCAAACTCAACTGTTGTAAATATAGCTTCAAATAGAGGTATAAAACTTTTAGATGTAATTGATATGATGAATAATATTGCAAGTTATAAGATAAAAGTTAAAGTAAATCCAGCATTTGTACGAAAAAATGAGATAAAAAGTCTCACAGGCTCATCTAAAAAACTTTTTAATACAATAGGAAGTGTTGAGCAATGTAGTTTTGTTCAAACACTAAAAAAAATGTATGAAACCTAAGATTATTATAGATAGTATTTCACTGCTTTCGCCATTAACAGGTATAGGCAGATATACTTATGAAGTATCAAAAGAGTTGATATCAAAAGATGATTTTAATATTGAGTTTTTTTACGGATACTATTCTAAAAACTTAATCAAACCATCTATGAAATCTGAGTTAAAAAGCTTTAAAGCACTTATAGTTAAAAATCAAAAAATCAAAAAATTTGTACGAAGATTAGTATTCTTTTTTAGTAAAATATTTGCTAAAAAATATGATTTATATTGGCAACCAAATTTTATACCAAATAGTGGTATTAAAGCAAATAAAGTGGTAACATCAGTACATGATTTTTCATTTATTTTGTATAAAGATTTTCATCCTAAAGAGAGAGTTGAATACCTTGAAAAATATTTTTTTAAAAACATAGTTAGAAGTGATATGATAATTACAGGTTCAAAGTTTTCAAAACAAGAGATTT
>JALUNR010000074.1 GCA_027055005.1 Campylobacterales bacterium | reverse complement strand
AATGTTAATATTAGAGCCATAGAAACCAAAAGTTGGTTTGGTGGTTGTTGTTGAGTTCCAAGAGCAGTTCTTAAAAAAGAAAAAACTACTAAAAGTCTAACAAAGCTAGTCATAAGAAGTATCAGTGATGGAGCTAAAACTAGCAGGGTTAAAACTACTAAAACATTTAGTGAACTTACCAAATCTTTTGGAGTACTAGGAGCTGATAGGGATAGATTTATAGATGGTAGATGAACTGCAGTGTCAGCAGAGTAGAGTGATAAAGCGATACTGAGTAGTAAAAATAAAGCTCTAATCTTTCTCTCCTCATTTTTTCTTAAAATTTCTTGTAGTTTAGCAAATAGTTTCTTATTTTCACAAATCTTACACTTTATTATAATAAAATATAACATAGTAAAAAAATTAGGAGGTTTATATGAAAAATATTAAAAATATTTTACTAGTTTTAGCTTTAGTTGTCTCTACTTCTTATGCTGGGAGTTATGTAAAGACTAGATATATAAAAGTTACTAAACATATTAGAATAGTAAAGATAAAAAAGATGGAAGTGCCATATCAAAGTTGTCATTATGAGAGTATTCCAGTTACTCATACTACCTATGTGGATGAGTATGAGAGAAATAATGCAGCACCACTTTTAGGTGGTATAGCAGGTGGTATTTTAGGACATCAGATAGGAAGAGGTAGAGGAAGAGATGTTGCAACTGTTGTAGGAGCAATAGCAGGTGGTAGTTTGGCAAATAGAAAATATGGCAGAATACACCATAGAAGACCTGTTACGACTACTACTTATGAACAAAAAAGAGTTTGTAATACTTACTATAAGACCAAAAGAATTAGGAAAGTTTTATGGAAAAATATAGGCTATATGAAAGGTCAAAAAATAGTTAAAATCTCAAGATATAAACTAAGAAAAATACCTGTTAGAGTAAGAATTTCTTATTAGAAATAGCCTAAAAGAGGAGGTGTTATACCTCTTCTTTTTCCCAAGCAGGGAATACTTTACTAACGGCATTTGATATTTTTCCGTGAATAATAGGTTTTAGTATATAACCTACAGCTCCTCTTTTTATAGCGTCCATAACAAGTTTTTCTTCTCCATGGGAAGTCACCATAATAATTTTTGCATCTTTGTCATCTTTTTTTATTTCTTTTAGTGCTTCTATACCATTCATAAGTGGCATGGTGATATCCATAGTTACAAAGTCTGGTTTTAATTCTTTATATAGTTTAATTGCTTCTTTTCCATTTATCGCTTCACCTACTACTTCATATCCTAGTTCATCTAATTGTTGAGATAAACTTTTTCTTATGATTGCTGAATCATCTACAACTAAAACTTTTAACATACTTTCTCCTTTTTAATTTTTAAAATCAATATTATTTTCTCTTTTATAGTTGTATTAAAGAGATATACATTGTTCCTTTATTTGTTGAGTAAATTTTCATAGTTTTTATTTTTGCTTTTGAAAATAACTCTTTTAATTTGGAAGTGGATATTTGTATTGGTATAGAAATATCTACTTCCCCTATATTATTTGGAAATTCACAGAGTGATAATCCAATAATAGTATTTGATACTTCTTTTGCTAATTCACCTTCCATTCCTACCATATCTTTTTTAGAAAAAGATTCACCCATAAATACTGGAAATAAGTTATCTATCAATAAATTTGAAAAAGATACTATACATTTGTAACTTTTTTTAGCCTCTAAAACTATATTTATATGCTGCAATCTTTTTTCAAAAGGAAAATCGTCCAAAAATCTATCATCTTTAATATTTATTTGATAATCAAATATATTTAATAATTGATTTGAAATAGCATTTAAAATCATATATTCATCTTTTATATTTGATTTAAATGTTTCATTCACATTTAATGGTAAAATAAACTTAAAAATTGTGCCTTTATTTTTAGTGCTATTTATGATTACTTCACCACCTAATTTATCTAATTCATATTTTATAGCACTCATACCAACACCTCTTCCAGAAGTCATATCTACACTATCTTTTGTAGATATAAAATCAGTAAAGATAAACATATAGTTTTCTTTCAAACTTAAACTTTGTTCTTTTTCTTTGCTAACTAAACCAAGTTTTATGGCTTTTTGAAGTAGTTTTTTAGTATCTATACCTGCACCATCATCACTTATTTGTAGGATAAGAGTATTTTTTATTTGTTCATATGAGCATTTTATGGTGCCATATTCATCTTTATTTAAAGCTAATCTTGTTTGACTGTCTTCAATACCATGGTCTATACAATTGTTAAAAAGGTGTACTAAAGTTTTGAAAAAAGCTCTTAGTTTAGGATTTCCCAATAGTTCTATATCACCCTCTATCTCTAGTGGATAAACTAACTTCCCTAGATTTCTACTTTTTGTATTTATGTGTTTTTTGTAGTATGAGAGCATATCGTAAATCCTTATATATCTTAGTTTATTTATATAAAACAATATTTCATCAATATTATTTTTTATAGTATTATCTATTGTTGATATATTTTTTATTTTATGTTCTATCTCTTTTAAAGCATTTTCATTGATAAAGAGAAGATTTCTTTTGGATAGATATTCTTCTCCATAATATGTTTTTATTATGTTTAAATCTTTTTCAAAAGTATGTTTTAATTTTAAAATATCTTTTTTAGATAGAGAATTATTTTGTTTAATATTTGTTTCACAGTTATGGATTTCTTGAGGGGTATAAAGTAACTCTTTTTGTGCAAAATTACCTTTAAAAGTATGTAGATTTCTAAAAATTTTTTCTAAAGTTTTAGGTGGTTTGTTCAAAAAATCTTCATAATCTTTTTTCAATTGTAAAAAATCATCAATATTTGTTGTAATTGCTACTAGCATTTTTAAAATATTATTATTTCTTTTAAGTTCTTTTTCTAATCCTTTTTTATCTGTTACATCTTCTAAAATAGCCATAAATCTATCATTTTCAAGTATCTTGTATTTTATATTTATATTTTTATGATTTATGATTTCTTCATTTGGTAGTAGAGATAAAAAGAGTTCTTTACTTATTTTATCTTTAGTGTTTAAAATATTTTTAATTCCTTCTATGAAAATCTCTTTTTTATCTTGATTTTCTCCAAATAACAGTACACATATTTTTTGATTTTCTATATCTTTTAAATTAAAAATATCTAAACTTTTTTGTGAGTATATTTTTAAACATTTAAAATGTTTGTTAAATAAAACATATCCTGCTTCTGCATTAACAAGGATTTCATCTATTTGGTGATGTAATTCTTGATTTTCTTTTTGAATATATATAGATTTTACC
>JALUNR010000073.1 GCA_027055005.1 Campylobacterales bacterium | reverse complement strand
TAAGACCAAATGAATCAACCTATATAAAAATGGGAGAAATTCATAGACTTAGTAATGAAGGAAAAATACCAGTTGTGATGATAGAAGCTCAAGTTGGTGAATATACAGGTGAAGATGATATAGTAAGGTTAGAAGATGATTTTGATAGAGAAGGAAAGTAGTTTATAAAAAAACAAAAAGTTGCATTAATAACAGGAATAAACTATCCCCATTTATCAAGACCAAATCTAAAATTATTTTTATTCCTACCACTATGCTACCCCAAGTAACACTTTTTTAGCATTATAACTTCTATTGTTTGCACCTTTATAATAAACTTCATTAGGAGTTTTTGTAATCAAGTGCTGAATGCAATCTCTCACTGTTGT
This sequence comes from Campylobacterales bacterium, assembly GCA_027055005.1. Taxonomy (GTDB): domain Bacteria; phylum Campylobacterota; class Campylobacteria; order Campylobacterales; family QNZT01; genus SZUA-1377. The sequence continues at coordinate 2,943 of JALUNR010000073.1, read as the reverse complement.
AAATCTTTATATATTCCTCAATTCCTCTTCTTGCCTCCTTAATATTTTTATATGAAGCTGGATAAACTTCTTCATATTTTAGTGTTCTCCAGAATCTCTCTATTACTATATCCCGACTTAGGACATAAAACCACTAAGAATGCCTTCATTAAGGGGTTTCAATTTAAAAAAAGGCACTACATTTGGTAAATTTTAAGTTATATTAAAGTTTGATAGCTCTTTGGATTATAGGTACTTCCATAAGTTTATATATTTTTTTAGCATCATCACTCATTAGCGATGGCATAGAATATTTATTATTTGTTTTAGTATCATAGTATATTGAAGTTTGAACATCTAGTAGTATTTGTCTGATTTTTTCAGGAGATAGTTTTACATATTAGACATCTTGCAAAACTAAAAATATGTTAAAATTTTAAAATGAGAAAAATAGACAAATTTGAAAAAGTAAATGAAGAGAATTTTAAAAGATTAGTAGGTGTAAAAAGAACAACATTTGAAGAGATGGTAAAAGAGTATAAAAAAGCAGAAGAGGAGAGAAAAAAAAGGCATAAAGTAAGAGGAAGAAAGCCTAAATTATGTGAAGAGGATAGAGTCTTGTTTATGCTTGAATATTACAGGGAGTATCGTACGCTATATCATATGGGGATTGATTATGGAATCAGTGAGGGATATGCATCAAAAATAGTACGAGATGTAGAGAGTGTCTTGATAAAATCAGGTAAGTTTTCATTGCCAAGTAAAAGAGCACTATATAAGTCAGATAGTAAAATAGAGTTTGTTATTATTGATGCAACAGAAAGTCCAATACAAAGACCCAAAAAAAGCAAAAACGACACTATTCAGGGAAGAAGAAGCAACATACTTTAAAAGCACAAATAGTGATAGACCAAAATCATAGAATTATTTGTGTAGATACAACTCATGGAAAAGAGCATGATTTTTTTCTGTTTAAAAACTCTAAACTTGCGATGAAAGAATATATTCAAGCTAAAGTAGATTTAGGTTATGTGGGGATTGATAAGTATCATCCAAATATTGAAATCCCAAAGAAAAGTAGCAAAAATTATAAGTTAACAACTGAAGATAAAAAAGAGAATCAAGAGAAAGCCTCTAAACGAATTTTTGTTGAACATATTAATGCTAAAATTAAAACTTTTCAGATACTTAAACAGAAATATCGTAATCGTCGTAAACGATACAATTTAAGAGTTAATCTTATTTGTGGGCTTATTAATTTTGATAGAGGTATGAAAGTTGTAAAATGAGTTTTGCAAGATGTCTAATATATTCTAAAATAACCTTAATATACCCATGCTCCAAATCATATCCTTCATCAGTAACTTTTGAAGTACATCTTTGCCAAAACTTTGCCTCATCTTCTTTTCAATGATTTATAAGTTCTTTTTGTTGATAATATGGTGAAAGGGTTATATCAAAATCAAAGATTATTGCGATTTTATTATTCATTTAAATAACCTAATATTTGTTGATGCTTTATTACTTTTTTGCATAAACTAATAAAACTCTCTTTAGATAAATCATTTTTTGCATCATTTACTGCCCAACTACAAATTACAAATTCTAATTTTTCAGATAAGTTATCCCTATCAATGTGTTCTAAAGTAGGAAGTTTATGAAATTTTCGTTTGTAATTTAGTATATTTTTACTATCCTCATTGTTATAGGTACTAATCAAATCCCAATCCAAATACTCTCCAGTATAAAAATCTTTGCCTTTACTTTTAATAACTGCTTCATGAATTTTTTCTTTATAATCTTTTTGTTCCCATTCAAAATCTTTATTATGTTTTTTATAAAATCTTTTATCTCTCTTATATTGTGATACAGATTTTCTATTGAGCCATTTTTGATATCTTTTTTGACCACCATTAAGATTTTTCAAAAAATCTGGTAAATCAAATTTATTAATCATATGTAATCCTTATATTTACTTAAAATAACAACTTAACAAATATTTTATAAAATCATACTACAATCTAATGTAATTTTCAATATATAAAAAATAGGCATATCCAAATGACTAAAAAAAGATTTGTTATTAAGAAATGAGTATCATGAAAACTGCAATACTAACTAGAACAAGTATTGGTATAGAAAAATCTGCTATAATATCAAAAAACAAAAGGGAAAATAGTGAAAGAGATCTTTTGGGGTGATTATGCTATCAGTGAAGATGAGATCAAAGAGATGATACAAAATGGTAGTGATTATGACAAAAAAGTTTTATTTCAAAAGATTATAGCAAATAGCAGTGATATTATAAAAGATTTATCATACTTTAAAAAAGATGACTTGAAAAAACTTTTATATGAGTATAAAATCCCTACTTTTAACAAAGAGTTTATACAAAAAAGAGTCTTGATAGCTAAGAGACTTTTTTTTAAAGAGCCTTGTTTTATAAGAGAGTTAGAATGGATAGAGTAGATTATTATAAAGATTTATACAAACTGCAAGATATAGTTTTGAAAAAAGTTTTTGAAACTTCAAACGAGTTTTACCTAACAGGTGGAACTTGTCTTAGTCGTTTTTACAAAGCTCTAAGATACAGCGATGATCTGGATTTTTTTACAAACTTTTCAAATAGTTTTAACTTAGAAGTAAAAAATATAAAAACCGTATAAAAGAGTATCATGAAGAGTGCGATAATAACCGGAGCAAGTAGTGGCATAGGAAAAGAGATAGCAAAAGAGCTTTTAAACAAGGGTTACTTTGTTTACGGTTTGGCTAGGAATTTTTCTAAGTGTGAAGTAGAGAGTGAAAACTTTTTAAAAAGAGAGTGTGATCTTACAAATAGAAAGGAGATAACTCTTTTTTGGGAGTTGATGAAAAGAAAAAGAGTTGATGTTTTGGTAAACTGTGCTGGGGTTGGTTACTTTGGAAACTTTGATAGTATGGGGCTTGATGAGATAGAAGAGATGG
>JALUNR010000072.1 GCA_027055005.1 Campylobacterales bacterium | reverse complement strand
ATCAAATACAACAACATCAACTTGCACTCTATCCCCACTTACAAGATTTGCATCTCCGGTATATACTTTATACTCTGCTAAAGAGTGATATGTAGTGTTTAGTGGTGTAGCAGTGTAAGATTTTCCATCAAAGTCTACACCACGAAGAGGTACATCACTAGGCACTCTCACTAAAAGATAAAAACCATTTTTTGAGCTAATCGCTACAAGTGGTTTTCCCGGAGCACTGATGGCACCACGACTCACAAATGTTTTTGCGATAACGCCATCCACAGGGGATACTATAGTTGCATAAGATAGATTGTTTTTAAGTTCTATCTCTTGTTGTTTTAGAGCATTAAGCCCTGCTTCACTACTTGCTATCATCGTTATCTCTTTTTGAGACTCTTCTATAGACGCACCCTGAACAGCTAACAGTTCTACTGTTCTTTTATGTGTCGCTTGTAAGTTTTTGAGTGCAACTTCTGTTGCTTGGATTTGCTTTTTTACACTCTTTAATGAACTTTGGATATTTGTTATATCAAGTTTTACAATAACATCACCCTTTTTTACATGCGTACCACTTGATTGTATCTTTTGTACTCTTGCAGCAATTCTTGCTGCTAATTTTACATCTTTATCATTGGCTACTTCTGCTAGATAAGGAAGTGTAAGTTTTACTAAAGATATCTTTGGTGTTATCGTTGATACAACGATAGGATATATTTTTGCCTTAGGCAATCCTGCATCTTTCGCTCTTGCTTCTTTTATCTTTTTCACACCTGCTACACCTAAACCAGCTACAACCAATACTGCTATTAATATTTTTATATACTTCATCGAACCATCTCCTCTATATTATTTGCATAAAGCACTGCTAACTCCATAAGTGTTTGCCACTTTTGTGCTTTTGTTTGATATAGTTTTGCTTTTGCATCCACTACATCATCTTCGTACCTCAGATACTCCTCGGTTGAGAGCCGTCCACTTTTATAATTTACTTTTGCAATATCAAGTAACTTTTCTTTATTGTTCACACTATCAATTGATAGTTTTATAGAATTTTCTAGTAAAGGAAGAGAAGTTTGCAACATATTTGCTTTTGCACTTAACTCATCCTTTAGTTTTTCTAGTGCTATCTCATCTGATCTTAACTCGATTTTTGATTTAGCTATTGCTTCATATTGGCTCATACTAAGTAGTGGGATATTTACAACAACTCCCACATCTCCATACTCTTCATTGGCATCTTTATCATTATTGTAAGCAGTTGCAGATGAAAAAGCATAACTACCATGAGCTAAAACTGTAGGGTATAGTTTCTCTTTTTCTATTCTAACCCCTATCCTTGAAGCTTTTACTTTCTCCTTTAATGGTTGCAAAGAAGCAAGTTCTCCACTCTGTAGTTGCGAAACCTCTTGCATCTTTATAAAATTATCAACTCTAATCCCAGTAATAGCCTCAATAGAACTTATAAGTTTTTGCTTTTGCAAATCAATACTGTTTTTAGCAATACTTACTTGGTTAAGACCATCATCTATTTTATAAAGTGCAGATGCAGGGGAGCGTCCATTATCAACTTTTATTTTTAAAGTTTTCTTTGTTTCTAAAAGCGATTTCTCTTTAATATTAAGAGATTTTTTGAGTGCTTTGAGATACTCTAAGTTGGCATTACTTCCTACAATAATGGCTTCATTTTGAAGCAAATTGATTTTTTTCTTTGCTCTAGCACTCTTTTGAAGTGCTTTTGCTTTATCAGCAGTAGAGTAGATAGACTTTACAAATATAGGCATTGCAAAGTTTGCACCACCTCTATAGATGTTATAGCTAAAAGGTTGTGTAGGGTTTGATGGGTCTTTTACCAATCCTACGAGTATATTTGGTGGAACACTTACCATCCCTGTAGGCGTTGAGTAGTTATCATAAGTACCAAAGAGATTTATCGTAGGGTACAATTTAGCAGTTGCTTGCGATCGTGCAACTTTTGCTTTTTGTATCACCATCTCATCAGATTTTGTTTGTGAGTGATTTTTAAGGGCATCAAAAAGCTCCCCCATTGTTGTAGCACTTAGTATATAGGGTATGCTAAGCGCAAGTAGTATTTTGTTCATCATTAAGCTCCAACATTAGTTTTATTTTTTGAAATATATAGTTCGCTATTTTATCGATACTACAGCCATCACAAGTATTAAGCCCATCTTCTATCTGAGAAGTAGCGACTCGTAGTGGTTTTGTTGTGATAAAAAGATTGATAGTACCAACTATCATAAAATGCACAAGCATAGGTTCTACATTGTGAAAAATATTTTGCTCTTCACCATCTTTTAGAATTTTATTCAAAAGACCAAAGAGTTGACGCATATTGGCAAACATCTCCTCTGGAAGATGTGCACCGCTATCACTAAGCTCTCTTAAAAGCAGTGCTGGGAAGTAGGGATTTTTTTCACAATAGTACGCATAAGTTTTGATAAAAGATTCCAAATCTCCCAAAGGCGAAGGACAACATTTATCACTTGAAAGTATCTCTTGATAGATAGCATCTAAAACATAACTCATTACTGCACTATAAAGATCTGACTTGTTTTTAAAGTAGTAATAAATCATAGCTTTATTTACATCACTAACTTTTGCTATCTCGTCAGTTGTTGTAGCATCATAACCATTTTTAGCAAAAAGAACCATCGCATTTTTGATGATTTTATCTTTTGTTGCTTTGGCATCTCTTCTTTTTTTTGCCACTTTTTATTCCTCTACATTAGGTCGAATTTCTTTATTTTGATGTGCATATATCAAAATGGCCACAAACACACCACCTTGAATTACACCAAGTATCGCTTCAGATGTCACTGCAATCATAGCACTTAAAGTTTGAGGTATCCAATCCCCAGAACCAAGCGTAGTAAAAGTTACAGCAGAAATATACATAGAAGTTATAAAGCTATGGTCATGAATGTCTTGCAAATTTTCAGGAGTTAGTTGAGCACTTAAGTGAAAAAGTGAAAACACATCAAATATATAAAATACAGTTGCATAATAAATAATAGTCACAACCGTAACCTCTAAATACAACAACACAACTTGAATAAGTGCCATATTTATTTTATGTTTTGAGTGAGAAAAGATATAGATAGCACTATCAAGTAGAAGAAATCGCCCTAACACAATATATATAATATTAGCAACTAAAATCTCATCTCTATAATGCGTAAAAAATGCATTTTCACTAACATGAAGATACCACTCAAGAATAAGTGGCAATAAAATCATAGGAATAAGTAAAAAGGCTAAATCTATATTTTTGATATATCGATTTTCTCTTTCTAAAAACTTTATCATATATAC
>JALUNR010000071.1 GCA_027055005.1 Campylobacterales bacterium | reverse complement strand
TGCGGCGGTAGTTTAGTTGGTTAGAATACCGGCCTGTCACGCCGGGGGTCGCGAGTTCGAGTCTCGTCCGCCGCGCCATAGAATTTTATCCAGTAACTACTCCCATACCATAATCAAAAACCATAGATATACCTGTGTATGCAAGTATTGCTATAAGTATTCCTGCCAATGTAAGAAGTGCAGGGCATAATTTATCGCAGGTAACTTTTTTTATTGCTAGACTTATTATTTTTGTTAACAAAACAAATATATATATGATTACAACTATCATTGCTAGCATTTTATGAGTATATAGTAGATTATCTGCTTCAACAGGGATAGTTTGTAGGTATTTTAAAAAAGCATCATATCCCGTTAAGTATGCTAAGTATAAAGCGAAGAGTGATGCAAAAATCCCCTTTATATTATCGGCATAAAAAAATATTAGAAAAACAGGTATAGATACTGCAAAAAATGAAACATAAGGATGTAGTGATGCTATAACACTATCATGTGAATAGCTAGAATCTACGATATTTAGTATAAAAGTAGTAATTTTATCAAATATATTTAATCTCTCTTCCATAATACTTCCTTGTAATTTAAATTTAACTAAGTTTATAGCATAATCGCTTAATATCTTACTAAATAAGGTAAAATTTTTTATACAAAGGGAATATATTGAGAGCATTAATAAGTGTTAGTGATAAAAGTGGAGTTATTGAGTTTTCAAAAGAATTAGAAGCTTTAGGTTATGAAATAATAAGTACAGGTGGAACATACAAAGTTTTAAAAGAAGCTGGAGTAAATGTTGTAGAAGTAACTGAAGTTACAAAGTTTCCAGAGTGTTTTGAAGGTAGAGTAAAAACTTTAAATCCTTATATTCATGGAGGAATTTTACATAGAAGAGATAAAGAGGATCATATCTTACAAGCAAAAGAGCTTAATATCAAAGGAATCGACTTAGTTTGTGTAAATCTTTATCCATTTAAAGAAACCATAGAAAAAACTGATGATTTTGAAGAGATTATAGAAAATATTGATATCGGTGGACCAGCTATGGTTAGAAGTGCCGCTAAAAATTTCAACGATGTTATCATAGTAACGGATGTTAAAGATTATGATTTAGTTTTACAAAATCTAAAAAATGGTACTAATACACAGGATTTTAGAAGAGATATGATGATAAAAGCTTATGAACATACAGCTAGTTATGACTCTATGATAGCAAACTATATGAACAAAAGATTTAACGATGGATTTGGTGAAAAACAGTTTATAGTAGGAAGCAAAGTTTTTGATACTAGATATGGCGAAAATCCGCATCAAAGAGGTGCTTTATATGAGTTTGAAAAACAGTTTAGCCAAAAGTTTGAAACTATAAAAGGAGAAGCTAGTTTTAATAACATGGGAGATATCAGTGGAGCTGCTAAAATAGCTTCCTCTTTTGGAAATGAAAATGCAGTATGTATAGTAAAACATGGAAATCCTTGCGGTTTTGCTATAAAGGATACTTTGATAGAAAGTTATACCGAGGCTTTGAAATGTGATCCAATATCTGCTTATGGTGGAGTGGTTGCAGTAAATGGTATAGTAGATTTAGAACTTGCTAAAAAGATGAATGAAATATTTTTAGAAGTAGTATTTGCAGCTGATTTTAGTGATGAAGCAGTAGAAGAACTTAGTCGAAAGAAAAGAATAAAACTTTTCAAACAAGGTACAAAAAAGTTAGAATTAGAAAATACACCATTTAACTTTAAAATAGTAGATGGTGGATTTGTTTATCAAACGAGTGATTATGTAACAGATGATGAATTAAAAAATGCAGAGTGTAAAACACTTAAAAAAGCAAATAAAGATGAAAAAAAAGATCTTGAAATAGCACTGAAAGTTGCAGCTTTGACTAAAAGTAATTGTGTAGTTTATGTTAAAAATTCAGCTATGGTTGCTGTTGGTATGGGTATGACAAGTAGAGTTGATGCAGCAAAAGCAGCTATAAGAAAAGCCGAAGATTTAGGGATTGATTTAAAGGGGTGTGTACTTGCTAGTGAAGCATTTTTCCCATTTCGTGATAGTATAGATGAAGCTGCAAAAGTAGGAGTTAGTGCGATAGTAGAACCTGGGGGAAGTATTAGAGATGATGAAGTTATAAAAGCAGCAAACGAACATGATATGAGTTTATATTTTACAGGAAAAAGACACTTCCTTCACTAAAATTCTATATATTTTGGACGATACTACTTCAAATCAAAAATATAAATGGAGTAGTATCAATGTTTAGACATAAGAGTATAATTTTAAGTGGAAATAACAATAAGTTCAATGACTTTTTTTTGATGACTTATTTTAAAAAGGCTGGAAATATAACCGTAGTTCAGGATTATATTTCTAGTGAGTTTAGAGGTGGGGATATACTTTTCCACTATGTACCAAATGAGTTAGAGAAGGTACATAACTTTTTTGCAAAAGATGAAGAAGATTATATATCCAAAATAGTTTTAGATAAAAGTATAAAAAACTATGTAAAAAAGGTTGTTTTTTTAAGTGATGGAATAACTCCAATAGAAAATGATAAAATGATAAAAAATCTTATGCTTAGATATGCAGGGCAAAGATCAAAAACACAGTTTTTATATGTAATGATAAAAGATTGTGAAAATATGCAAGAAATGGTTGATTTTTCTATCTTTGCACTAAAAAATGGAAAAAGTGGTGATATATTTGTAAAAAAAGTCCACCAAAGAATGACTTTTGCTAATAGAATAAAATCTTTAGTAAAAAAAGAAACAAAAACACAAGCTAATAGAAAAAGTTTTTATAGTAGTCTTGAAATGAGTAGGGCAGTAGATCACGGAAATTATATCAAAATTCCAATGGAAAGTAGAGTTTTAGAAGAAGTTTAGGCTACCAAGCCTTCACATTCCTAAAAATACTACTTATAATGAATCTACAAAATTAGATAGCAAATATAAATTAAGTAATGAGTCGATAGACAAAAGTGGTGATTGTTACACTCCTGACTTAGGACAATAGCACTACACCAAATCAATAAAAGTTCCTAAACTAAGCGAAATAAGATTTTCAGCAAAGTTGTAGTGCCTACCTTTATTTATATTTAAGCTTAATAACCTGGATTCAACCCACTAGTGTAACACTTTGGCACGATTTGGACACACTTAGAAAAAATAAAATTTTAAATCCCTGAATTTAGGGGTTAAGAAGTAAATGGTAGCAGAGGGGGAACTTGAATCCCCGACCTCCGGCTTATGAGACCAGCGCTCTAACCAGCTGAGCTACCCTGCCATTGTTTAAGAGCGATGATTATATCAAAGAAAGCTTATGAAAA
>JALUNR010000070.1 GCA_027055005.1 Campylobacterales bacterium | reverse complement strand
TAACTGATAGATTTGAATTTGCTTTTACTGCATAACAAATCAAAGATTTTCTAGCTTTAAAAGCATTTTTAAGCTCTAAAAATCTCTCTTTCATGTAGTCAAAATCATATACATAAAGTGGTGTGCCGTAATCTTTGGCTAGTTTTTGAAAGTTCATGATAATCCTATACTATTTTTCTGTTTTTTTAGAAAAATAGTATAGCAAAAAAGTTTTAGGCTTTTGTTTAGTGGCATCCTCCACCACAACATCCACTACCATGAGCTTCTGCTACATTTATCAAAAACTCTTCTCCATTTTCAAAAACTTCAAAATCATGCTTTCCACAAAAGTCTTGATTCATAGTATGAGCCATGTTGTGAGCTTTGATAAGTGCATCATCTTTTGATGTAAAAGAAATGTTGTTTTCTAAATCACTTTTTTTGAAACATCCACACTCTTTTGATACTTTAACTACAAACATTTTCTCCCCTTATATAGTTTCTATTAGGATAACAATTATCCTCTTTAAAGATTATAGGTTTAAAAGCTTAAAGATAGTAAGCTTTTTGTATACTAGTGAAATATTTTCAAAGAGAGGAAATTATGTTTTTTAAAATAATCTTGAGAATTTTTAAGAAGTTTTTTATAGTCTTTTTTTCATTGATAGCTGTTGTAGCTACATATATGTATGTATATGGTAATTTTCACAAAGTTGACAATGACATATATCGAAGTGCTCAACTTTTCTCTTTTAATATGCCTTATTATGTACAAAAATACAAGATAAAATCTATGCTTAATCTAAGAGGAGTTGATAATAGATTCTATGAAGATGAGATAAAAATCTCAAAAGAAAACAACATAACTCACTATGATTTTGGCATAGGAGATAGAGAAGTTCAATCCCTAGAAACTATGAAAAAAATAGTAAAGATTATAAAAAATGCTCCTAAACCTATACTCATACATTGTAAAGCAGGTGCTGATAGAACATCTTTAGCTACTGCTTTGTATCTATATACAACTGGAAGAAAAGATATGGCAAAAAGCTCTTTCTCTCCAATATATCTACACTTTCCATATCTGGGATCTAAAACTATTGCGATGGATAAAAGTTTTGAAATATTTGTAAAATATACTAACAAGCAAGGAAAGTGATTTGAAAAAAAGTTTATTTGTCATGAGTGTTACAAAATTTATATTTTTAGTTACTATTTTAGATATGATTATTTATCATGTTCCATTATATAAATACTCACTATCTCAGTTAAATATTCACACTTTTGGTGGAGTACTAACTTTTTTTTCAGTACTTATTAGTCTTTTTACTATCACTGCTTTTTTGTTGTTTTTGATTTCATTTATTAAGCCGTCATTTGTCAAGCTTTTTACTATTTTATTTTTTATTACAAACTCTTTGGCTGTTTATTTTGTAACTACTTATAGTGTAATACTAGATAAAAGCATGATGGGAAATGTTTTTAATACTAATAGTATCGAGGCTGGTAGTTATTTTGATATTAAAATCATTTTTTATCTTATTTTGTTTGGAGTTTTACCTAGTTTATTTGTATCAAAAATAAAACTTATTATTCAAAAAAGAGTTAGGCTGATTGTATTTGCTTTTATCACACTTTTTAGTGGGGTTTTTTTACTATACTTAAACTCAACTACTTGGCTTTGGCTTGATAAAAATGCAAAGATTATAGGTGGATTGGCTATGCCTTGGTCTTATAGTATAAATGCTATAAGATATAAAGCCCAAGAGTTGAAAAAGTCACAAAAACAGATTTTACTACCTAGTGGTAAGTTTAAAGATGATAACAAGACAGTGGTACTACTAATAATAGGTGAATCAGCAAGAGCAAAAGATTTTTCTCTTTATGGTTATAAAAGAGAGACTAACCCTATGTTAAAAAAAGAAGATATATTAGTTTTAAAGAACTCTTTTTCGACTGCAACTTATACTACTGCATCGGTTCATAGTATATTGTCATATCAAGGTTCAAGTAGTGATAGTTATGAACCACTTCCAAGCTATCTTCAAAGAATGGGTGCTGATGTTATTTGGAGAACAAAAAACTGGGGAAATCCTCCTCTAAAAATAAAATCTTTCATTCAAGCAGGTGAACTTAAAAAGTCTTGCAAAGGTAGTGGTTGTGAGTTTGATGAAGTTTTATTAACCAACTTAGATAAAGAGATATTATCACTGAAAAAAAATAAAATCTTTGTAGTTTTACATACTGCAGGAAGTCATGGTCCAACTTATTATAAAAAGTATCCAAAAGAGTTTGAAGTTTTTAAACCTGTATGTAAAAGTGTGGATTTAAAAGAGTGTTCAAAACAAGAGTTGATAAATGCTTATGACAATACTATCGTTTATACTGATTACTTTTTATCCAAAGCGATAGAGAAGTTAAAAAAACTACACATGCCATCTTTGATGATTTATCTATCAGATCATGGGGAGTCTTTAGGAGAGTATGGGTTGTATCTTCATGGGACTCCTTACTCAATAGCTCCTGATTTTCAAAAGAAGATTCCATTTATGATATGGGAATCAAAAGAGTTTATAAAAGAAAAAGGATTTAAAAAACCTTTTGTAAAAGCTGAAAAAAGATATACACAAGCAAATATCTTTCATACAGTCTTAGGAGCTTTTGGATTTAAGAGCAAGATATACAATCAAAAGCTAGATTTGCTAACTTTCAAATAAATCTATCTTAGTTTTCCAAGTATATAGTGAAAAACTCGCTAGTAAGATGATTGGAAGTATTATACCTAATTCTGCTGGGATAGCTCCGTTTTTTGTTGTTTTTATCAATATAAAAAATACTCCCCATGCTATTAATGCAATAAAAAGTAGTTTTGAACTTATCACTCCTAAGTTTTTTCCTCTTCTTTGAATAGGCAGTTTAGTAAAAATAAATACCGCAAAAAACAGACTAAAAAATGGAAAAAAGATAGTTTCATAAAGCTTTGCTTTGATAGGAGTTATATTTATCCCTTTATCTTTAAGCAGATATATAGCTTTTATAGAATCAACTATACTTAATCCTTTAGCACCATCATACAAACTATTTATAATAGTAGGTTTAAAACCTTTTAAAGTTTTTAACTCTTTTTTTGTAGTAACTATCAGTTTTTTGTTTTCTATAGAGTCTTTTAAAGTTGGTATTTTTGTTATTTTTACATCAAAAAGAAGCCAAAAATTCCCCTTAAATTCTCCTCTTTTTGCTTTTATTATACTTTTTAAAGTATTTGATTTGGTTTCAAATATTTCTATATCTTTTCCCTCTTTTTTAAACTTATTTAACTCACTTATGTAGATGTATTTATTATTAGAT
>JALUNR010000069.1 GCA_027055005.1 Campylobacterales bacterium | reverse complement strand
AATACCACAAGACCAAAACCAACAGTAAATCATAACACACAGAGTAATAGTCCAACATCAGTACCAGTAAATCACAATACTACTCCTGCATCGACCTCTCATAAATCTTCAAATCCAATTCAAAATATTTCTAAAAATGCTATATTTATTTCAATAAATGGAAATGATGATAACGATGGTAGTTTTGAACATCCATTGAAAGATACGAAAAAGATATGTACAAATACAAATAATATTTTAGTAGATAAAATAATATACTTTAGAGGTGGTATATATAAAAATCCTGGGTTTGGAAGTGGAAATAAAAATAATAGCTCATTTCCACAGATAAAATGCTCAGGAACAAAAGATAAATGGTTAGTTATAAAACCATGGAAAGATGAAAAAGTTAAATTTAAATTTGATGGAACTTTAGGATTAAGGCTTAGTGGAAATTATGTTAAATTACAAAATATAGAAGTAGAAGGAATTGCAAGTCAGATACAATATAAAGATGCTTTAAAAAACTGGTGGAAGGGAGATAGATATTATAATGGTTCAGGGATCGTTACAAATGGACATCATGTAGAAGTTAGTGATTGTATAGTTCATGATGCTCCATCTTCTGGTATATCTGCTAAAGGTGGAGATTTTATAACTTTTAAAAATAATATAGTTTATAACTGTGCTTGGTGGACAATAGCTGGAACAAAAGGCATAGGAGTTACAGATGCAACTTCAAGTGATGGTTCAACTGATGCACAAAATATCAAAATAGAAAATAATTTGATTTTTAATGTAGAAAGTAGGATATTTTCTCGTGTTTGGAAAAAAGGTAAAGCTCATCTAACTATAGATGAAGGGGAAGGGATACTTGTTCAAATAAATGATGCAAATTATACAGGAAGATACTTAATAAAAAATAACTTTTTATTATATACAGGTAAAGGAATAGTTGCGAATAAAACTGATAAAGTAGATATGATAAACAATACTTTATATAAAAGTGGTACAACAATATCAGGAAACTTTAAAGGACTTAGAGGAAATAATACTCACTATACAAAAATCATAAATAATGCAGTTTCAATTTTACCAGATGGCTATGCATACAGTATGGGAGCTGGAAGTAGTGATTTAAATATTACAAATAATTGTATAGATGGAAATGATACTACAATCCTAGATGGAATAAAAAAAGTTAATAATATTTTTATAGATCCACTAAATCTTGATTTTACTCCTAAAAGTGAGTGTAGTGGAACAGGAGCAGATTTAACTATATGGCAAAAGTTAAAATCAAAGGCAGATAGTTATGGTATAGAGATAAAGCCAACTAATTGGAAACCTGATTATCAAGATATTACAAAAGGAGTTATTGATAATATTCCTCAAAACTCAATCGTAGATTGGTCAAATTGGAAAGATGATGAAGCTTTTGATTTAGATATTACAAATATTCCTAGTAGTATAGACGGCAGACCAAGTAATTTTACTTTAGAGGTTGTACATCCATATCAAAGAGATAACTTAGCTTATCTTTATGGTATAGCGACACAAGGGAGTATTTATGATATTTCATATCCCGCAGAAAATGCTATTGATGATGACAATACTACTTTTAATCATACTTCTTGTTCTTCACCAAATAATTGGTGGCAACTTAAACTACCAGATGATACAGAAGTTAATAAAATAATTATTGTTAATAGAAATGATTTAAGAGATAGATTAGCTGATGCAAAAGTATATTTAAATAATAATGATTTTAATGGTACATATAATCAAAATAATCTAATTGACACATTAAATAGTGATTTAGTTCAAAGTATTGATTTAAATTCATCAAAAATAGGTGATTATGTATTAGTCAAAGCAAATAATAATAATTGTTTACATATGAGCGAAGTTAAGGTTTATGGAAAACTCCCTAATAAACCATATATCAAAAAGGAAAATATTACATATGGGATAAGATATGATGCTAAAATAGGAGCATTTGTTGGAAAAGTAGAAGCTAAAGATTTTCAAAATGACAATCTTACTTATAAAATTATTGGAAATGTACCTTTTGATATAGATAATAATGGCTCAATAACACTAAATAATACATTAGATTGTAATATAAAACAATCTTATAACTTTAATGTAATAGTTAGTGATGGAAAATCTCAAAGTGATTCAAATATAACTGTGAAATTATTATCAAAAAATGGTGTTAAGCAAGAAAGATGGTATGGTATATCAGGAACATCTGTTTCTTCACTAACAAGTAACTCTCACTATCAAGATAATCCTGATGAAACAAAGATAGTTGATGCTATAGATATGTATAGTAGGAAAAAAGATAATTTTGGTCAAAGAAATACTACTGTTTTTAAAGTTCCTAAAAGTGGTTATTATACATTTGCAGTCGTTGGTGATGATGCAACAGAACTTTATATAAATAATAAAAAAGTAGCATATAAAACAAGTTGGGATAGTTATAAAAATTGGGCAAATGCAGGTAAAAGTAAATCAATATATTTAGAAGCTGGAGAGGTTTTAAAACTAAAAGCATTTCTTAAAGAGGGTGGAGGAGCAGAAAGTATAACTGTTGGGTATAAGCTTACAAATAGCAATGAAGATTTTAAAATAATACCTGCAAATGCACTCTATATTGATTATTTATCATCTCAAAATCTTAAACCATCTTTTGGTGAACTTGATTCTAATTATACTATATCAAAAAGTTCTAGTGGTATAGGAAATAAAGTTTTTGTAGCTAGTGCTACATCTTTGCATTCAGATTCATTAACATATACTATTATAGGGGATGTTCCTTTTTCTATAAATAGTAATGGGAAAGTTAGTATATCAGATTCATTAGAAGTTAAAGATTATACATTTGATATAAATGCAAGTGATGGAGTAAATAGTAGTATAAAACATATAACTATCAATTCTCCTATTAATAATAAAGATTTAAATGATAAAAAAAACTCTTTTCTACAAAAAGCAAGAACTTTTACTTCAAGTAGCAACTTAGATGATTTAATACAAAGTTATTTAGACTATGCTCATGAAAAAGAAAAGCTTATATATGATGATTATATGACAACATCTATCAGTGAAGATATGTGGGATTATATAAAAAATCATCAAAAAATAAAAGAAGCCTTATATGCATCAAGATTTCCTGCAAATCCTTATGCAGTTAAAAACTTTGCTGATTTTATAACAAAATGGAGAGCAGATGGCAAAAGTGAAGATTTTATAAACAAATACTTAAATGTTGCTATCGGACTAGCTATAAATGCAAGAGAAAGGGGGATATCTGAAAAAGCTATTTTTGGAGATACAAGTGAACATATAACAACTGATTATACGAAGTTATCATCATTTTCTCAACAAGAAAACAATTGGAAGAGCAATTTAAATTTTAATGGTATATCTTATTATAACTTTAGATATTATCTAAAATTTAAGTATAACTTGACAAATAGTGAATCAGACTCTTTATGGAATGCAACCTACAATATAAAAAGAGCTTTTGATGATGGTTATACTTTAGATCAAATAACCCCATCAGTAAGGCAAACATACAATATCTCTTTTGACCAACTTAATCTATATAGAGTAGCAAAAGGCTTAAATCGTCTTGATTGTACAGCTAGCGGTAATCCCTGTGATAAAATCCAAATATATATAGATAATGAAAACAATTCAACTATAACAAAAAATTACATATTAGCTCACTTTAAAGATTATAAAAATAAAGTTGGATTAATCAATGCAAGAGATAATATGGCAGATGAGTTAAGAGGAGAGCTTGGTATTGTTCCAAAAGATAAAAACTTTTATATGTTGATGAGCTTTTATGATTTAGCAGATTGGAAAATATCACTTGACAATATCCCAGCAAAAGATTTTAATGACGATGAACCAAATTGGCCACTTTTTAACTACTCTTTATCAAAAGAGCCTTGGCAACTTTTAGCACTAGAGCAAAGTGCACAAAAACAAGAGTGTGAATATGTAAAAGAAAGATTTTTTGAGACAGATAAATCTAATCTTGAAGATTCTTATCCACCAAATGCAATAGATGGTGGAGCAAAAAAAGATAAGAGATTTATCCAATACACTACATATACTTGGGATTATGACAAACCTGAAGTCTGGTATAGAAACAGTGATTGGACTCCTCATAGAAGTGTTTATAGGATACTTCAAGATGGTGGAGTATGTGGAAGACAATCAACTATGGGTCAACATGTAAATGAGTGCCTCAATCGTCCATCTATTGGAGTTGGACAACCAGGGCATAGAGCTTGGGTAGGAGTGTTTTTTAAGCAAGGAAGTTCAACTCAGTTACAAACAAATATAGGTTATCAAGTAGGTTCAAGAGAATCAGCAACTCCTCACAGTCATCTTATATATAACCAATATACAAATACCATAAGAGAGACTGGCTTAGAAAGATTTACAGGAGTGGTTACAGGAGTTAGTGCAACAGATGAACATACCTACAACCAATCAATGATACTTCAACACATAGCAAAAATAATGCAAGATGAAGATAGCTCTTCTGCTGAAGCACTCTTAAAAAAAGCAGTTGATATTGTACCTCAAAACACAGATGCTTGGTATCAGTTAGCACTTTATTATGCATCCAAAGATGAACCTCAAAAGATTATAGCACTAGCAAAAGAATATAGAGATAAAGACTTTTTCTTTGAACCAAACAGTAGAAAAGGTGCTGAAAACTTAAAAGTAGTTACAGGGAAGAATATAGCTTTCACGATTTTAAAAGCCCCTAGTATTGATGAAGGAAAAGGTGATAATGCTGAGTGGGGAATGCAACAGTTATGGGATTATCTTGATAATTATGAAGCAGATAAAAGATCACTTAGAAGTTATCGTAATCAAAATAGATACTTAGCAAAATACTATTTGAGAAAACTAAAAGATGAGAGTGGTTTTGATAGAGCAGTTGAAGATTTGTTTGATAGATTTTTAGATAACAGTTATAGTGGTAGCTATTTGAGTGATTATTTTAGAGGTGTCGATTTTGCTGATAGTAATAAAACGGCTTTATTTGATACTCTACAAGATATGACTGACCGTGCTCAAATTAGTGATTCACTAAGAAGTAAAATCTATAAAGATATATTAAGTAGAGAAACAACAACACCTTTATCAAATTTAACTATAAATGATATATGTTTAAATAGTGAACTTAGTCAATGTCAAAGTATAAAAGAGTTTGAGATAGAT
The DNA here is from genome assembly GCA_027055005.1 of Campylobacterales bacterium. GTDB lineage: Bacteria > Campylobacterota > Campylobacteria > Campylobacterales > QNZT01 > SZUA-1377. The sequence continues at coordinate 7,074 of JALUNR010000069.1, read as the reverse complement.
GCAAAATCTATCTATATGACGGTGGATAATAAAATTGGAGATGATATGGAAGTTTCTCCTACTGATAGAGGTAAAGTTGGATATTCTTTACTAACGATAGCATCTGTTGATGATTTAGGGAATGATAAAGATATTATAGTTAGAATTGCAAAATTTGATGGCGATAAAATGCTAAAAATAAATGATCCAACACAAGTAAACTCATCAAAAACTAAGATAAAAGTTTGGATTGATCCTAGTGATAATAATTTACAATTACACAGAAGATATTTTGCTAGAAATAAGATTATTTTAAAAGTTAAGAAAAGGGTGGAAAATAATGAAGAATATATGGGAAATGTTGTTTTAAATCTACAAAATCTTATAAAAGGACATAGTGTAATATTGGATGGAACAGATTTTAGTACTACATATAAAGATGATAGTACTTCTATTTATTTTGTAGCTTTAGATAATAAGGTAGGACCTACAAAAGGTGTATGGTGGGATAGAGGTACAACAACTTTAAATATACCCGTTTTTGATGAAGATGGAAATAGCTACATATTAAAACTAAAAGCAACAAATGATGATAGTTATAAAATGAATACAGGTTTAGTAGCAGATTGGGATAATACTCTAAAAATAGTATATGATGCTAATGATAACGATACTCTTCCAACTGGAAAAGAGTATAAAACCAAAATACCATTTGTTATAGATGCAAAAATGTGGCACAAACAAGGATTTACAACAGATAGGATTTATTTTAGTATTGATATTACATCTAATTGAAGTTAATATTACAAAACATTCACTTTTTTATGATAAAATCCAAAAAATAAAAAAGTGAAAGGTTTTAGTTATGAAAAATATAAAAAAATTTATCTCTGTTTCTTTGATAGGGGCTTTGTTTGTGGGTTGTACTCCTGCTAGTTATGATGATACTCACGGTCGCCCTCAAAATGTTCCAGCTGGAGAAAAAACACAACAAGGCGCAATCTATGGTGCAATAGCAGGTGCGATTTTGGGTGGTATAACATCAGGACATAGCAATAGAGAAAAACATATACTTCAAGGTGCGATAGCTGGTGCAGCAGTTGGTGGAGCTTATGGTTATAGTCTTGATAGACAAGCAGCACAAATGGCAAAAGCACTTAATACAAATGTTGATAACTCTCCAAATGCACAGGCAAATCCAAATAAAAATATAATAGTTTCAAAAAGAGCAAATTATGTTCAAATAACTTTTAGAGATAATATGATGTTTCCAACTGATTCAGCAGTGCCAACTCCAAGTGCATCAGCTTTAATAAGTAGAGTTTCAAACATACTTAACCAATATCCACAAACCATAGTGCAAGTTGCAGGTTTTACAGATAATCGTGGTAGTTACTCTCATAACTTAACCCTCTCTCAGAATAGAGCGAGAAATGTGGCAAATACTTTAAAACAAAGTGGTATTACAAATAGAATTTATGCAAAAGGATGTTCTTACAATAAAGCGATAGTACCAAATACAACTCCAGCAAATATGGCACTAAACAGAAGAGTAGAACTATATCTATATCCAAATCAATCTGCTGTAATAAATCCTTGTCAGTAAAATGTTTGATTGGGATCACTACTCAAATCAACCTTCTATTATAAGGGATAAAAAGTTAAAAAGAGAGATTTATAAAAAAACTCTCTTTGATACTTTAAAGCTATTGTTTATCAATATATCATTTTTACCATTTGTTATTTTAAATTATTTTATTAAAAAAAGAGGAGAGGTCGATGCAACTGAAATATTTTGTATAGGAATCTCGCTAGAAAATGAAACACCAACTACTTATAAAAGGATAAAACGATTAAATATAAAAAATATTCTTATAAGATTTCCTTTATCTAAAATAAAAGATATTGAAAAATATAAAAAATTTATTGAAAAATATAGTGAGTTTGAAATACTTATAAATCTTATTCAAGATAGAAATCATATCTTAGATAAAGAGCTTTTAAAAAAAGATTTAAAGACTGTTTTTACTGCATTTGAAAAAGTTAAAGAGTATCAGATAGGAACAACTATCAATCGTAAAAAATGGGCTTTTTTTAGCGTTGATGAATATTTAAGATTTTTTGAAGTTGCTAAAAAACTTAGAGATGAAGAGTTTAAAAATATCAAACTTATTGGCTCATCTGTTATAGATTTTGAATACCATTTTACTATAAGGAGTCTTTTTAACTTTTATAAAGTTTACTATGATAGATTTTCTGCACTTTTATATGTTGATAGGAGAGGTAGTCCTTTTAACTCACAGATGGGATTTGATTTTTATAAAAAGTTACAACTTCTTTACTCCATAGTAACTATAAGTCCAAAAACATCAAATACTATTTATATAACAGAAACAAATTGGCCCATATCAGGCACTGCTCCTTATGCACCAACTAGTGAAAAAGAGTGTGTTAGTTTGGAAGATTATAGTTACTTTATGGTGGCTTACTATTTGATTGCCCTTGCTTCAAAAACGATAGATAGAGTTTATTGGCATCAACTAGATGCAAAAGGTTATGGTTTGGTAGATCACTTAGAAGATGAAGAATATCCAGCATTTTTAGCTTATAAAACAATGGTTACTTTGTTGAAAAACAAAAATATGATAAAATTCGATATAGAGAGTGAAATAAAAGTTTTTGAATTTGAAGATATAAAAGTTTTTTATAGTGAAAATATATTTTCTAAAGAGTTTATTAAAGAAGGCGATTTAGATATATATGCAAATAAATACAAAAGTGGAAAGGTGATTTATAGATGGATGACTTGTTAGAAAAAGCGTATTTTAAATTTTTAGGATTTTTACTACTTTTTGGTAGTCTTGGAATCATAGCTTGGCAAAGCCTATTTGGAGTTTTCAAATGATAGCAAAAGTAAAAAGATATGATGGAAGTTCAAAAAGTTCTATCATGATAAGTGGTATGTTTTTATATGTTCTGATATTTCCTCTTCTTTTAGCTACATTTTTTTCTCTTATAGGTGGAGATGTAAAAAAGTTTATTTTTAATCTTATAGCTTATGTTATACTTTTTAGTGGAGTTAAAATAGCAAAAAAAGGTTTTTTAAATGAGAAAAAATACAACTCTTCAAAACTAGCTCTTGCTCCAAAACATAGATATAAACTTTTAGGTTCTTTGATACTCGGTATTGGAAGCTTTTTTGCTTCATATTTTTGTGTAGGGAACTCATTGTTGTCAACTATTATGTTATCCCTTTCCACAACTGTTGGATTTATATTTTACTATGGGTTAGATCCTACAAAAGATAAAGGTGATGGAATGCTTTCTGGAGTAACAAAAGATGCTATAAAAGTTATAGAAGAAGTAAAAGAAAAGTTAAAAAAACTTGAAGAAATAAACTATACTTTATATAATGAAAATATAAAAGATAATCTTAATATAATTATAGAAGATATTGAAGATTTGGTAACAAAAGTGGAAGATAATCCACAACTTTTATCAAAAGTGAGAAAATTTTTTAAAGTATATTTAAAAAGGGTCGTTAATATAACAAATGAATTTTCAAAGATGGGTAAACAAGATGAAAGTATTGAGAGAAATTATGAATGGATGCTAAAAGAGTTAAAAAATACAATAACAGAACAAAAAGAACTGCTAGAGAAAAAAGACTTAGTCGGGCTGGATATACAAATAGAAGCCTTATCAAAACAATTAAAAGAAGAAGGAGTTTAAAAATTATGAAAGATGAGAATAAAGAGTTGAAAGAAAAAGTAAAAGATGTGGTTGAAGTTATAAATATGCCAGATAAGGTAGAAGATAAAGAAGATGTTAAAGAATCTAAAACAGAGCCTGAACAACCAGTCTCAGAAGAAGTTAAGGAGAAAGTAGAGGAAAAAGTACAAGAACTAGAAGATAATCAAAATGAAAGTGAAAAAGAGTCCAAAGAAGTTGATATTGATGAAACTAAAAAAGACACGGTTAATGAAGAAGAGAAAAAAGAGGAGCAAGAAGTAACAAATAAAGATAAAAGTGATGAAAAAGAAACTGATGCAAGTAAGACTAATGAAGAAAAAGAAGAATCAAAATCAACTTTAGATGAAGAACTTAAAAAAGAAGGTATAGCTTTATATGATGATTTAGGAGATACTAAACAAGCAAAAGTTGAAGTTTTAGCAGGTGAAGTAAAAGATAGGCATTCTATTATTTTCTTTGGTTCTCGTGCTCAAGAGGCAATAAACCGTGTGAGTGAAAGTATGCTTGAGGGTGTAAAAAGTAAAGATTTAGGGTATGCAGGAGAAAATCTAACAAAACTTGTTACTACTTTAAAAGGTTTTGATATAGAAGAACTTGATCCTACCAAAAAGCAAGGATTTTTTTCTAAAATATTTGGATTTGCATCACCAGTTGAAAAATTTTTAGCAAAATATGATGATGTTAGAGTTCAAATAGATAAAATAGTAGATGATTTGGAAGATAAAAAATCAAAACTTTTAGTAGATGTAACTTCTCTTGAAAGACTTTATAAAGCAAATTTTGAATTTATAAAAGATTTGGATGATTATATTGCTGCTGGTGCATATAAGGTGCACGAATTGGAAGCTGAATTAAAAAAATTAGAAAACGATGCAAAAGGGGATAAAAAACTTGAGAAAAGATTGGGGATAAGAGATAAAAGAGCTTTGATAACAGCTCTTGAAGCTAGAGTTTATGACCTTAAACTTTCTCGTGTAGTAGCCCTGCAATCACTTCCAAGTATAAGGCTCATACAAGATAATAATAAAACTTTAGTAGAAAAGATAAACTCAACTATGGTAAATACTCTTCCTCTTTGGAAAAACCAATTAGCTCAAGCAGTTACTATCTTTAGAAGTAAAAAAGCAAGTGAGAGTATAAAAGCTGCTCAAGATTTTACAAATGAACTTTTAGAAGAAAATGCTAAAAAACTAAAAGAAGCTACAAAAGAGATAACTGAACAAGCAAATAGAGGAGTATTTGATATAGAAAGTATCAAAAAAGCAAATAAAACTTTGATAGATAGTATAAATGAATCTTTAGATATAACTTACAAGGCTAAAAAAGCAAGAAAAGATGCAGAAGTAGAGCTTGTAAAAATAGAAGACGAGCTGAAAAATGCTTTAGTAGCAGCAGAGAAAAGAAAGATAAAGGCATAAAAAGTGGGACTTTGGGATAGAATTTTTGGTGAGTTTATAGATGTCATAGAGTGGCTTGATGAGAGCAATGATACTCTTGTATGGAGATTTCCAAGATTTCAAAATGAGATAAAATATGGAGCAAAACTGATAGTTAGACAAGCTCAAAGTGCAGTTTTTGTAAACGAAGGTGAAGTTGCCGATATATTAGGACCTGGAATTTATGAGTTAGAAACTAAAAATATACCTATTTTATCAACTTTGCAACATTGGGATCATGGATTTAACTCTCCATTTAAAGCAGAAGTTTATTTTTGTAATCTAAGAAGATTTAACGACTTAAAATGGGGTACAAAAAATCCTATAATATTAAGAGATAAAGAGTTTGGAATAGTAAGGTTAAGAGCTTTTGGAACTTATGAAATAAGGATAAATGATCCCAAAAAAATCATAACTCAACTTGTAGGAACAAATCAAAATTTTCAACTTGATGATATAAAAGCAGGACTTAGAAATTTAATCATAACAAAGTTTACTTCTATTGTGGCCAGTTCAAAAATCCCAGTTATAGATATGGCTAGTGAATATGAAAAATTTAGCGATTATATTGCTCAACAATTAAAAGATGAGTTTGATGAATATGGTTTAGAATTACTTAATTTTAAAATAGAAAATATTTCTGTTCCAGAAGCTGTAGAAAAAGCTATTGATGAAAGAAGTAGTATGGGAGCAGTTGGAAATCTTGATAAATATTTAAAATATAAAACTGCAAATGCTTTGGAAAATTCTTCTGATGCTTCTTCTATGGCTACTATGGGGGTAGGTTTTGCTATGGCAGAGAAGTTAGCAAAAAGTTTTGAAGCTGATAGTTCTAAACCGCAAAAACAATATGTACCAGAAGCTTTTGAAAAGTTATACTACATAGCAAAAGATAAAAAGCCAGATGGTCCATATAGTATAGATGAGGTAGAAGAGATGATAAAAAAACACTCTATAAAAAGAGATACTCTTATTTGGAGTAGTGGTATGGATGGCTGGAAGGAAGCTAAAGATATAGAAGAGTTAAAAGAGTTGTTGTCTTTGTTAACTCCACCACCACTTTCATGAATCAAGATAAAGTTTTTAAAGAGTTTACATTTAGTTGTAAACAGTGTGGGGCAAGTTTAGTTTTTGCTCCATCAACTAGTTCTCAGAAGTGTGAGTATTGTGGTTTTGAAAACAAGTTGGATACTAAACCAGATATATTAGAAGAAAATGATTTTCAAAAGGCACTTCAATCTATCTCTTTAAACAAAAGTAAAAAACCACTTACAAATATAGAAGCAAAATGTCCTAGTTGTGGTGGAAAGTTTGAGTTAAAATCATATCAAAGAAGTACAAAATGTCCCTATTGTAACACTCCTGTTATAACAAATATTGATATATTTTATGAGTTACATCCTGAAGGATTACTCCCTTTTAAAATAACACACATCGATGCAAATAAAAGTTTTAAAAACTGGTTAGGTTCTCTTTGGTTTGCTCCTAGTGATTTAACTAAAAAAACTTTAGAAGATAATATAGATGGTATTTATATTCCTTATTGGACATATGATGCCAATACAAAAAGTGAGTATAGAGGTCAAAGGGGAGACTATTATTATGTTACAGTTGAAAAAGAGGTTTTTATAAATGGTGAGGCAAGACTTGTTAGAGAGCAAGAAAGAAGAGTTAGATGGAGTTTTGCTAGTGGAATGGTTGAGAGATTTTTTGATGATATTTTAGTTGGAGCTAGTAAAAGCATACCTAGAACTATTATAGACTCTTTATATCCTTGGGATTTGGAAAACTTAGTAGAGTACGATGCAAAGTTTTTGAGTGGATATGAGAGTCAAACATATCAAGTAGCCTTAGATAGTGGATTTAAAATAGCAAAAAAAATGATGGAGATAACTATAAGAGATGA
>JALUNR010000068.1 GCA_027055005.1 Campylobacterales bacterium | reverse complement strand
CCATCTATATTTGGGCATGTAAAGCCTGAAAGTGAGATAGGTACTTTATAAACTTTTTCTCCAAACTTTTTCTTAAAGTACCTACCTGCAGTTAAAATCTCTCTCATAAGTTACTTTATAAAGTAGTTTCCATCAAAGCTTACTAGTGAATACTTACTATCATGACCTAAGCTATTTATTAAGCCATCAAGAGATAAAAATGATAAGCTGTCAGCTCCTATTCTCTCTCTTATCTCTTCATCGCTAAGATTTGCACTTATAAGCTCTTCATAGCTTGGAGTATCTATACCATATTTGCAAGGGTGTTTTATTTGTGGAGATGCAAGTTTAAAGTGTACTTCTTTAGCACCTGCATCTTTTAGCATTTTTACTATCTGTTTTGAAGTAGTCCCTCTAACTAAGCTATCATCTATGATAACTACTCTTTTGCCTTCTATGATTGATTTTATAGGAGATAATTTTAATCTCACTTTTAAATCTCTCATCTCTTGAATTGGTTCTATAAAAGTTCTTCCTACATAGTGATTTCTTACTATTGCATTTTCAAAAGGTATGCCACTTTGCTTTGCATATCCAATAGCTGCTGCTATACCACTATCTGGAACTGGTAATACAATATCTGCTTCAACTGGATTTTCTTTTGCTAACTCCATCCCCATTTTGATTCTAGTTTCATATACATTTTTACCACTGATAACACTATCTGGTCTTGCAAAGTAGATGTATTCAAAAGCACAAGGGTGAGGATCACTCTCATATATTTGCATACTTTCTGGTTCTTCACCTTTTCTAAAAACAATCATTTCACCAGGTTTTACATCTCTTTTATACTTTGCTCCTACTAAATCTAATGCACAAGTTTCACTAGCAACTATATATCCACCATTTTCAAACTCGCCTATACAAAAAGGTCTTACTCCATATTTATCTCTAACTACAAACATTTTTGTTCTACTTTGTATTATCAGACAATATGCTCCTTTTATATAATTTAATGCTTCTTTTATTCTCTCTTCTAAACTATTAGCTTGACTTCTTGCTATGAGATGGATTATATTTTCACTATCCATATCAGATTGGAATATTGCTCCCTCCTTGATAAGCATTTGTCTTATTTCATCTTTATTTGTTAAGTTTCCATTGTGAACTATTGAAATTTCCCCCAAAAGATATTTTGCATCTATTGGTTGAGCATCTTCTAGTGAGCTACTTCCAGCAGTAGAGTATCTGTTGTGTCCGATAGCTTTTGATCCTTTTAAAAACTTAAAATTACTTTCATCTGCAAATACATCATTTACCAAGCCTTTTGCTTTTTTTGTATAAAGTTTTTTCCCATCACTAGATGTTATACCTGTTGCTTCTTGTCCACGATGTTGCATAGCAAAAAGAGCATAATATGCTACTTTAGAAGCATTTCTCACATTAAATACACCTACTACTGCACACATTTTATATACCTAAACAATCTGTTATTTTATACAATCCATTTGGTTGATCAATAATCCATGAAGCAGCTCTTATTGCACCTTTTGCAAAAGTATCTCTACTTGTTGCAGTGTGATTAAGTTCTATAAATTCACCATCATTGTAAAATCCAGCAGTATGTCTTCCAACTATATCTCCACCACGAAGACTCATAACAGCTATTTCATCTTTTGTTCTTTCTCCAATATTACCATCTCTACCACTTATTCTTACTTTGTCTAATTCTAAACCTCTAGCTTCTGCTATATATTCTGCTAGAGTTAAAGCAGTTCCACTAGGAGCATCTTTTTTATATCTGTGATGCATCTCTACTATCTCTGCATCGAAGTCTCTAAGTAGATTACTTGCTAGTGAAGCTAATTTATTTAAAACAGCTACTCCTAATGACATATTTGTGGCATATAAAATAGGCATATGTTCACTTGCTTCAAGTAAAAGATTTTGCTGATGTTGATTTAATCCAGTTGTTCCTATTACTAGTGGTGTAGGATTTTTGATAGCACTTTCAAGTAAATTTTCAGTTCCAATAGGAAGAGAAAAATCTATCACAACATCACTATTTTGTAAAAGTGTATTTGTATCATTTGTTACAGTAATATCATCATCAATACTAAATGTAAATTCCTCTATGGCATGAAGAGTATTAACTTTTAAATCATTATTTCCTTTTAAATTTTTTATTAAAAGTTCCCCAACTCTACCAGTTGAACCAAAAATTCCTACTTTTTTCATATATTTCCCCTTAATGTAAACTATTTATAATTTCTATTGCAGCAGTTGCACCATCACCTGCTGCACAAACAACTTGTCTTGAAGCATCTTCTCTTATATCTCCACAAGCATATAAACCTTTGAGTGTTGTTCTCATTTTTAAATCTACAACTACTTCACCTTTTTTATTAATTTCGCAGATAAATGAACCATCATCTTGTTTTAAAATATCATGGTTTATATTCATTCCTACAAATATAAATACTCCTGGAACACTTAAAGTAGAGATATTATCATTTTTATCTTTATATTTTATACCATTCACTCCAGTTTCATCACCAAATATCTCTTCAATATGAATATTTAAAATAAGTTCTATTTTATTATTATTTTTTACTTTTTCTATTGTTGAAGGAGCTGCACGAAATTCATTTCTTCTATGAAGTAAATAAACTTTTGAAGCAATATTTGATAAATAAAGTGCTTCTTCTAAAGCAGTATCTCCTCCACCTACTACTGCTACTTCTTTATCTTTATAAAAAAAGCCATCACAAGTAGCACAGTTACTTACACCTTTCCCATAAAATTTATCTTCACCTTTAAAACCAGCCTTTTTTGGTGTACTTCCAGTACAAACTATAACATTTTTTGCTTCTATCTCTTTATCATAAGTTTTTAAAACAAACTTCTCATTTTCTTTTCTAACTTTTAAAATTTCGTCCATCTGATGAGTAAGTCCAAATCTAAAACATTGTCTATTCCAAGGCTCCATAAACTCCATACCACTTTTTACTTCTTCAACTCCTGGATAGTTTTCTATCTCACTACTACTCGCTATCGCTCCACCTGGTAAGCCCTTTTCAAATAAAACTACATTTTTAATACCACCTCTAGTAGCATAAAGTCCTGCGGTAAGTCCTGCTGGACCTCCACCTATTACAGCTAAATCAATCATTTATAATATCTCCCTATAATCCAATAATCTTAGAGTCTTGTTTATACAATTTATTGTTAAATTTTCTTATATTAAAAACAACAGGTACACTATATATATTAAACTGCTGGATAAGTTTTAAAAGTGTATTCATCCCACTTGTTAAGAAAATCGTACTATTTTCTTCTTTAAATCTTTGTTGATATAAGTCTATTGC
>JALUNR010000067.1 GCA_027055005.1 Campylobacterales bacterium | reverse complement strand
GAATATGAAAATAAAAAAAGAGAAATCAGAGGTAAAGAGATGGTTTTAAAGATGGCTGGACTTCCTAAAGTAAACTGTCCCCATTTGTCAAGACCAAATCCAAATTTCTTTTTATTCCAACCATTATACTACCTCAAGTAACACTTTTTTAGCATTATAACTTTTATTATTTGCACCTTGATAATATACTTCATTAGGAGTCATATATTAAAGTAGCCCCGATTTCCCTTACTTTTTTTACTATTGCTTCTAATTCTTCTAAAGTTACCATATTGGGTCCATCACTTAGTGCATCATCAGGTGAGATGTGAGTTTCAAAGAAAAAACCATCTACTCCAACAGCACTAGCTGCTCTTGATAAGGGAGCGACGAACTCTCTTTTTCCACCACTTTTCCCATCTCCACTTCCTGGCATTTGAACTGAATGAGTAGCATCAAATATTACAGGAGCAAATTCTCTCATAATCACTAAACTTCTCATATCAACGACTAAGTTTCCATATCCAAAACTACTGCCCCTCTCTGTTAGCCATACTTTCGCATCTTTTGAGGTTTCGTAACTGCACTCATCAAATCCACGAGTCTTTAAAATTTTTAAAACTGAAAACTTCATATCTGTTGGATTTATAAATTGACCTTTTTTTATATTTACTACACAAGCACTCTTTGCAGCTTCTACTAAAAGATCAGTTTGACGACATAAAAAGGCAGGAATTTGTAAAACATCAGAAACTTTTGCAACATCTTTTACTTGTGAACTTTCATGTATATCAGTTAAGATTTTATATCCAAACTCATTTTTTATATTTTGAAGTATTTCCAGCCCTTTTTCTAAACCAGGTCCTCTGAAACTCTCTAAACTAGTTCTATTTGCTTTATCAAAACTAGCTTTAAAATAAAAGTCAATATCTTCATCTTCATTATATTTTTTAAGCTTTTTAGCTATCTCAAAAACTATTTCTTCACTTTCTATTACACAAGGTCCAGCTATCAAGATCATAATATACCTTTAAGTTTTTAACTATTGTACTAATCTATCCCTTCAAGAACTATAATATTACTTTTTTTGTTTCTTTTTGAAAGGGATATATACTTATCATCTAAAAGCTCATCTATCTTTAGTTTTTTACTATTATCTGGTTCTTTGTCAAACTTAAAGTTTAAACCAACACTTACACTATTTATTTTCATTGAGTAAGTTCCCTCAGGTTTTTTAACTGTTTTATCAATATATTGTACATAATCAACAAAAGTATATATATTATTAGATACACCTATCTCTACTCCACCACCAAATGAAAAATCATTTTGAACACTTATGCTATTTGCTGTTGAACTATTTTGTTTTGATAAAGTATTTTTTGAGTATCCAAGCAGTGCATATATATTTACATCATCATCCAAAAAATATTTTGGTTTTAAAAAAAGTCCTAAAGATGATGGATGATATAGTTTAGAACCACCAGCTATATAAAATGTTCCTCTTAACTCAAGATCAAGATTTTCATAAAAAGAGTAACCATATCTTAAAGTAGCATCAACCATCTTTTCATTTTTCTCTTTTTGAGTAGATGCAGTAGTTAAAGTTCCTGCAAATCCAATATACTGTTTATACCCATCAGCAAAAATATTAGTTAAAAATATTAGTAGTAAAAAACTACTTATCCTTTTCATAAATAAGTGCCTCCCCTTGAATAGTGCATACTTTTTTAGTTCCATCTTGATAGTGATATATTCTTATATATGTATTATCCGCCATTTTTATTATTTGTGAACCATCTACTGCATTTATCGCATTTGTAGTAGTAGCAACATCACCATCACAAGTAGGTAGAGTTTTTGAAGGTTTATGATCTATTCCCCAAGTTGCTCTTCCTCCACCAATACTCCCACTTCCACAAGAATTTAGTACCAAAGCAAGAGTTAACAATCCAAATATTTTTATATTATTTATCATAACTACCACCTATTATTATTTTATCACTTACTTTTACATCTACTGCTATTATGCTAGAAGAGTTATTATCGCTTGTATCAAGTATATTTACTTTAATATTGTTTTTAAATTTTTCCCAGTTATTAATAGTGTAATACTTATGTTGACAACTTTCATATAAAGTTTCAATACCACCTGCATCACCTGCTACAACTTTTGCATCGTTTGTGCAAAGTTTTCCTGCATCACTAGAAGTTTTATAATAAAATGTTAACTTCTTAGATGGGGATTCATCAACACTAATACTGACATCATCAGTACCATTAAACATTATTTTATTGTCTGAGATTAAGTACTCAAGTTGATTGTTTTCACAAGTTAATCTATCAAACCAGTTATGTCCACTACCACTATTTTGACAATTATTATTTTTACTAAACCATTTAGTATTATTACCATAATCAACAGAATTTGGTGGATTTAGAGCTGATAATCGTCCTACTATTTTACTATCTTTTATCTCTAAATTTTGAGTATTTATATTTGATACAGTAGAAAGATCTAATGTAGCTTGTGTTCCATCAACAGTTGACCAAATTTTTCCAGCAGTCAAACTTAAACTATTTGTGATAGTTTGAGTTTGACCTGCTTCAAAATATAGATTTTTTGCTGCTGAAAAGTTATAAAATGTTGTATTCCCCTCAACCGTTGTATTTGCATCGGATATAAAAGTTACTGTTGAAGTAGATGATAAAAATTCTCCTTCATTTATCCAATCTTTACTTATATTTATAGTAGCATTTGTATCTGCTACAAAATGGGCATTTTGTTTTATATGTAAACTACCATTAATAGTTATATTTTCATCTTTTTCTAACCTAAAATATTCACCACCATTTATTGTAATACTTCCAAAAAGAGTTACACTTATCATAATAAATGTCAATACTATTTTTAACATTTTAACCACCTTTAAAATCATTAGTTTCATATATATCGACAACTTTTGAAAATAGTTTAATATATTTTGAAAAAAATATAAAAACTTTATAAAATATGTAAAAGTGGAACAAAAATTGCTGAAATATCTTTTATAAAATTTAACAAAAGGATAATATTATGAAACTAAAAATTTCAGTTTTATTGCTATCAACATTAACATTATTTGGTGCATCGACAGATGCTGATTTAACTATAAAGAGTGGAAAATCTCTTATATTAAATGAAACTACAAATACATATTCTTTGAAACTAAAAGCGGCTTCTGATTTGGGTACAAATATAGAACTTACTCTACCAAAGACAGCTCCTAAAAATGATCAAGTTATGGTTGTAAATAGCAGTGGGGTACTTTCATGGATAGATAAAAATGCAACAGGAACACCAAATACAGATGCACAAAAGATAGATAAATTTGAACTAAGTGGAAGTCAAATAAAACTTTCACT
>JALUNR010000066.1 GCA_027055005.1 Campylobacterales bacterium | reverse complement strand
TTTTAGCATCGCTTACGGCTCTTTTAATACTTTTTGCTGCTTGTTCAATATTTGTAATGATACCTTTTTTTATACCACTACTTTTTGATATACCAGCTCCAAGTATTTTTAAGTTTTCTTCACTTATCTGAGCTATAATTGCACATATTTTGGTAGAACCTATATCTATACCAAGTATTATTTTACCCAACCTTTATCCTTTAGTTTTATAGTATTTTTTTATTGAATATTTTTGTTTTAGCCTTTCTATTAATACATCTTGAATAATTTTTGTTTTTATATTTACCAAGCCATTTTTTATCTTATCTTTGTTTTTTTCAAAGAGAGATTTATCAAATAGTTTTTGATTAGTTATCTTATATACGACTACTTTATCACTAAATGGATAATAACCTTTGTTTTTTGGATTTGAAAATAAATAGTTTAAAAATTCTACTGCTTCTGCTTTTGATAAAAAGTTTAGTTTTTTTACATCATCTCTTGTTATAAAATCAATATCTTTTGCATCACTAAAATTGTTTAAACTATTTTGACCCAATTTTTTTAATGCTTCTTCTTTTTTTATTGATTCAAGATCATTTTTTGCAAAAGATTTAGCATCTTCAAAGCTTAATTCTTTTGGTTGGATTATGTTTTTTAGTTTAGCACAAACATAACCGTCTTTTGTTTCTATTGCTCTTATGTATTCACCTATTTTAGCTTTTATGATTTTATTCATAGGAATTACTAAACTATTTGCGGTTAAACTTAAGGATTTTTCTGCTGAGATTTTATTATTTTTAAATTTTAAATATTTTTTTAGAATCTCTTTTTTTGCTAATTTTTGTTGTACTTTTTTTATTACTTCACTTTTTGCTTTTTCAAAACTTAATATTTTTCCATCTTTATCTTTAAATAGAAACTTTTTGTTTTCATAAAAAGATTTTATATCTTCTTCTTTTGGAGAAAGAGTATTTGCTTTTATTTCAACTATATCAACTAAATACTTTGTTTGGCTTTTATATTTTTGTTTATGCTCTTCCCAGTATTTTTTGATTTCATCATTATTAAGATTTATAGAAATCTTATCACTTCCTAAAACTTTTATTTTTAATTTATCTTCTAAGTATAGAGATGCAAAAAGAGTTTTCTCTTCTAAAGAAGTATTTGGTAAGTTAAGTGCTTTAAAAAGTTTTTGAATTGCGATTGTATTTGATATACTTTTTTGAAAATCACTTGTTGTTGTTTGTAAAGATTGTAAAATAGAGTTAAATCTACTTTCTGAAAAAACACCATTAACCTTAAAAGCAGGAATTTTTGCTATTTCTTTTAAAGTTTCTTTTTGTGATACTCTGATTCCCAAATCTTTTGCATAGTTTAAAAAAAGAGTATCATTAAATAATTGGTTTAATGCTATATCCTGAAGTTTTAGAGCCTTTGCCTTCTCTTTCGTTAATTTTCCTCCAAACATTTGATTATAGTAGTTAAATATTTTAGAGTATCTCTCTTGTAAATCTTTGTTTGTAACTTTAATATTACCAACTTTAGCAATAGTACCACTTGTTGATTTGCTAAAGTCATAAGCTCCCCATCCCACAAATCCAGCACCCACAAATGCGATAGTACTAATCCAGATAGTTATAACAAGATATTTTTTGTGTTTCTGCATCCATGTGATCATAATAATCCTTAATATATGTCTTAATAAGAATTATATTAAAAAAAGGTTAAATGAAAATAAGTTTTATTTATTAAATACTTTAATAAAAAAGTAATAAAATATATTAAGATTTATTTTATATTCATTAAAATTTTTGCACTATTTTCAATGATGGCTATTTTCTTAACTAACTGTTTTATATCTCTGCTATATGTATAAATACCGTATCCTTTGATAATCATCAAATCATTTTTATTACTTAAATATTTAGAAATTTCATAAGGAGCTCTTTCATACCAATTGTTGAAATCTTTTGGATTATATATCTTTAGATTTAAATATTTTAAACTTCCAAAGTAATCTTGAGGTTTAAAAATATTATGATTTAAAGAGTAAGATGTAATATTTGGTGGCATAGAATAACAGATATATTTTGCATCACTAATATTTTTATAAATCATTTTATGAATATAGCTATCTATGCTTGCATTTTTGTATCTATAATCTTCAAGAAAATTTAAAAGTATAAAATCATCCTCTTTTAACTCATCAAATATTGCATCTTTTGTGTTTATCATAAATTTATCATCTTCTATTTTTGATGAAATAGAACCATGAAATATACCCAAAAAGTTTTTTCTAAACATAGAAAGTGAAAGTTCTATAAGTTCATTTGTGATTTGCTTATGCAATTTTTCCCTTTGTAAGTTTGTGTTAGATAATATTTTATCTAAAAAGGATTTATTTTGCAAATACCTCATATACCTGTTTTGTTAGATGAAGTTGTAGATATTTTTAAAGATATTGAAGGTGGATATGTTATTGATTGTACTGTTGGTTATGGTGGTCATAGTGAGGGTATTTTAAAGTCAAATCCAAATATAAAACTTATTTGCATAGATCAAGATAAAGAAGCGATAGAGTTTTCTAAAAAGAGGTTAAGTCCTTATGAAAATAGAGTTATATTTATAAATAAAAGATTTTCTGAAGCTATTGAGGATATCAAAGAGTATGATTTAAGGGGTGTTTTGGCTGATATTGGAGTTTCATCTTTGCAACTTGATAAAAGTGAGAGAGGTTTTGGTTTTAATTCTCCTGTTTTGGATATGCGAATGAATACTGATGCAAATTTAAGTGCTTATGAAGTGGTGAATCATTATCCACAAATAGAACTTGAAAGGATTTTTAAAGAGTATGGGGAAGTAAAATATTATAAAAAATTATCTAACTTAATAGTTTCAGAAAGGCTTAAAAAACCTTTTGAAAGTGCAAAAGAATTATCTACTTTTATAGCTAAAAATATGGGTTCTTCTAAACTTCATCCTGCGACTTTACCTTTTCAAGCTATACGAATAGAAGTTAACAAAGAGTTAGATGAATTAGAAAATTTATTACAAAACTTAAAAAATTTAAATAATTTTAAACTTTTAGTCGCTATAATAACCTTTCATTCACTTGAAGACAAAATAGTAAAAAGTCTTTTTAAGAGGTGGAGTCAAAATTGTATTTGTCCAAAAGGGGTAATGCGATGTGAGTGTGGTAATAATAATTCGCTAGGAAGAGTTGTTACTAAAAAGCCAATAATACCAACGGGGGAAGAAGTTGACAAAAATCCAAGGAGTAGAAGCTCTAAACTTAGGGTCTTTAGATTTTGTTAAATTGTCTGATGATAAGGGCAAACTCCTTGATGAGTATAAAACTACATTAGAAGAGGATAAAAATCTTTCTTTTAAAAATCTGCTTTATTCTATTTTAGCTATGTTTATGGTTCTAGTTTTGTATATTCCTAAAATATATATAGCAAATCAAATATATAAAAAGAGTATTTCTTTATATAAAATAGAAAAAGAGTTGGAATATTTAAGAATTGAAAAAAAAGATATTTTAAGAAAAATACAACAAAAAAGATATAAATTTGAAGTAGTTGATGCATTGCCAAGATAGTTATCTTCCTGCTTTTTTATCTTTGAAAAATAAAAAAGTTCTACTTGTTGGTGGTGGGAGTATTGCACTAAATAAGTTAGAAAAACTTTTAGATTTTACAAAAAATATAAAAATTATTGCATTGGGAATAGAGACTCCGATGCAAGAAGTTATAGAGTTACATAAACTTGATTTTGAGCTAAGGGCTTATAAAAAAGGCGATATTAAAAAGTTTGATATTGTAATAGTTGCGGTTGATAGTTTAGATATTCAAAGAAATATTTATAAAGAATCAAGAGATTTTAGGATATTTGTAAATTCGGTAGATAGTGTTGAGTATTGTGATTTTATATTTGGTTCATATATCAAAGATGGTGATTTGATTATATCTATATCTACAAATGGAGCTAGTCCAGCAGTTAGTAAATATTTAAAAATATTTTTAAAAAAAGTTATACCAAAAAATTTAAATCAGTTTATTAAGCAAATGAAGAAAATTAGACAAGATTTACCAAAGGGTAAGCAAAGAATGAAATTATTAGAAAAAAAAACTAAAGAATTTTTTAACTTGCCATAGAGTTGTTTTTTGTATTTGAATAAGAAATATGATACAATCTATCAAAAGTTCATAATGGTAGGAGGTTTTATGTTTAAAATTATTGTTTTAGTAGTTGTTAGTAGTTTTTTTTATGGCTGTTCTTCAAATATAGTAAATGGTGTTAATAGTGGGGATAAAGCTGAAGTAGAAAAACTAATAAAAGAGAGTGATAAAAAACTGATAAAACTAAATAATAAAATATCTGATTTAGAAGCTAAAAAAATAAAATATCAAAGTGATTTAGAAATGTACAACAATAATCCAGTTTTGGATGAATTAGATGAGTTGTTAAAGTCTAAAACAAGTAGTGATGATGCTAATAATACACAAATAAAGGATAATTGATGAGATTTTTATTTATTTTAATAGTTGGTTTTATGTTTGTAGGTTGTTCTAGTAAAAATGTATCTGTTTCTACTCCCATGGTTGATAATGCAGAAGTGAGAAGTGCTATGTTGTCATATAAAAGAGCAAAATCTGATAAAGCAGTGCAAAAGTATGCTTCAGAAGAGTTATATAAAGCTACAAAAATTGCTAAAGTGTTATCAAATATGGACAATAGTGAGATGGCTAAATATTATGCAAAACTTTTGAAAAAACAAGTTAAAATAGCCGAACTTACAAAAAAAGAGTATGAACTTACAAATGAAGTAAATGATATAGTTGTTAAAAGAAATGAAGCAATAGCTGATGCGAAACATCAGCAAGATACCAATGCAGATGAAAGTGATGTTGAAGATGACAGTAGTGGAGAGGCTACTTTGGTAACTGGAGTTGATGAGTTAAAACAAAGTTTTGGTGGAGATAATAATACTTTTACTATAAATGGTAAATATTTTGACAATGATGATTTGATTTTAAATTCTAAACTTAAAGGTTTGATATCCTATTTGGCAAATTATTTAACCAAAAATAGTTCAAAAAAATTAGTATTAAATAGTTATACAGATGGAATAGGTAGTACTGCTTATAGTATAGATATGGCACTAAGACGAGCAAATAGGTTAAAAGAAGAGTTGGTTGATAAAGGTATAGATGAAAATAGAATAGATGTAGAACCAAAAGGTGCAGTTGATTTTGTTGGATCAAATGATGATGAAAAAGGTAGAAACCAAAACAATAGAATTGTTGCAATTTTAGAATAGGAATATAAAATATGTTATTAACAAGAGCAAGTGAATATGCCCTTTTATCATTGATTTTGATGAGTAAGTCAGAGGAACCAAGTGATGTGGATACTTTATCAAAAAGATTGGATATTTCAAGAAGTTTTTTAGCAAAAGTTTTACAATCTCTCTCTCGTGAAGAGATTTTAAAGTCTTATAAAGGGGCAAAAGGGGGATTTGTTCTTAACAAAAAACCAAAAGAGATTAATTTAAAAAGAGTTATTGAAATAGTTGAGAAAAAGCCAATAGTTGTTTTTGAGTGTTCTACAAAACAAAGTCATTGTCCTAGTGGTAAAGGTGACTTTTGTATGATTTGGCCTTTTCTAAATAAGTTTCAAAAAAAGGTAGATGAGTTTTTTGATGATTTGACACTTCAAGATATAGTATAGCATAGGATGTAAATTTGGCTGATGCAGTAGCAGGGAGTAATAAAATAGCTGATATTTTCAGTGTTGTAAAAAAGTCAAAAGATTTAGCTATTGTTGCATTTGTATTAATGATTTTGGCTATTATTATAGTGCCTCTTCCTAGTGCTATATTGGATTTGTTTTTGACTATTTCCTTAGCAGTTGCAGTGCTTATTATGATGATTTCACTTTATATTCCAAAACCTACTGATTTGACTACATTTCCGACTTTGATTTTGATTATTACATTATATAGACTTTCTTTAAATATAGCTACGACTAGAATGATACTTAGTAAAGGATATCAAGGACCAGAGGCTGTTAGTGATATTATTACATCTTTTGGACAGTTTGTTGTTGGTGGAAACTATGTTATAGGTGTTATTGTTTTTATTATTTTGGTTTTGATTAATTTTATGGTTATTACTAAAGGTTCAACAAGAGTTGCTGAGGTTGCTGCTAGATTTACTCTTGATGCAATGCCTGGAAAACAGATGGCTATCGATGCAGATTTGAATGCGGGGCTTATAGATGAAGCAACTGCAAGAAGTAGAAGAGAAGCTATCATAGGAGAGGCAAATTTTTATGGAGCAATGGATGGTTCTAGTAAGTTTGTAAAAGGTGATGCAGTAGCAGGTATAATCATAACTATTATCAATATAGTTGGTGGATTTTTGATAGGTATGTTTCAGTTTGATTTAGATGCTGCTGCTTCAGCTTCTACTTATACAATACTTACTATTGGAGATGGTTTAGTATCTCAACTTCCAGCACTTATTATGTCAACTGCTACTGGTATTATTATAACTAGAGCTAGTAAAGATGGTGGAAGTTTTGCTGATGGTGCGATAGATCAACTTTTCAATGATTATAAAACTTTGCTTATTGTTGGGTTTATTTTGCTAGTATTTGCTCTTGTTCCTGGTCTTCCTACAATTTCTTTGGGATTTGTTGGGCTTATATTTTTATGGTTGGGATACAATGTATATAAAAGTAAAAATGAAGTACCTAGTAATGAAGTTTCGCAACAGGGAGTAGAAGAAGAACAAGAAGAGGGTGTAACTAGTAGTGGTTTGGCTCAAGAAAGTTTAACTCCTGAGGATGAAGAAAAAGCTATTGAGGATATTTTAAAGCAAGAAATTTTAGAGTTAGATTTAGGATATGCACTTATAAAACTAGCTGATCCAAATATGAATGGAGATTTGCTTGAAAAGATAAAGACTACTAGACGAAAAATGGCAAGTGATTTTGGATTTGTAGTACCAAAAATAAGGATACGAGATAATTTGCATCTACCTCCAAATAACTATCAACTTCTTTTAAAAGGTGCAGAAATAGGAGGTGGTGAAATATATGCAGATAAGTTTCTAGCTATGGATAGTGGATTATCTAGTGGAGAACTTGACGGTATAAAAACAAAAGAACCAGCTTTTGGACTTGATGCTATTTGGATTGATTCAGATTTAAAAGAAGAAGCTATAACTATGGGTTATACAGTTGTTGATCCTTCCACTGTGATATCAACTCATATAACAGAACTTTTAAAAGAACATGCAGATGAGCTTTTGACTCGTCAAGATGTACATGAACTTTTAGATAATGTGAAAAAAACATATCCTGTTGTTGTAGATGATGTTTTAAGAGTTGCATCTATTGGTTTGATTCAAAAAGTTTTAAAAGAATTACTATCTCAAAAGCTTCCTATAAAAGATATGATAACAATATTAGAAACTATTAGTGATATCGCGGAGGTTAGTAAAAGTGTTGATTTGATAGTTGAACAAGTTAGGGCTAAATTGGCAAGGGTTATTACAAAACAATATTCTGATGAAAATGGAGTTATAAAATTGATAACACTATCTCCACCTACTGAACAAAAACTTTTAGAGAAGTTGATAGATAGAGATGGATATAAAGAGTTACTTTTAAATATTTCTGGTATAAATTCACTTGTAAGTTCTGTTAGTGATAAAGCAGCTGAAATATTGGCAAGGGGAGTAGCACCTGTTATTTTGATAGTAGATCCACAGCTTAGAAAATCTTTGGCAGACATATTTAAAAAGTTTGGATTAGATGTTGTAGTACTTTCTCATGCGGAGATAGATTCAACAGCTAAATTTGAAGTTTTGGGTTCTATTGAAATAGAAGACTTATAAAGGAATATAATGAATAAAAAAGTTTATCATCTTTCGCACATAGATTTGGATGGGTATAGTTGTCAGATTATTGCAACAAAAGTGTTTGAAAATATAGAGTTTTATAACTCAAATTATGGTGAAGAGATAGGGGAAAGATTAAGAGAAATACTTGATAATATAGAAAAAGATGATAAGTTTAAAAAGTATTTTATTTTGATAACAGACTTAAATTTAAATCTAAATGAAGCAGATTTTTTACAAAATAGTGTTAATAAAAGTGAAAAAGATATTGAGATTTTGCTGTTGGATCATCATAAAAGTGGTGAAGAAGTTAGTCAAAAGTATAGTTGGTATTTTTTGGATACTAAAAGGTCGGCTACTAAGATTACATATGATTGGTTTAAAAGTAGTGGTGGAATTGATGAGCTTGAAGAGTATGTGGATGCTGTAAATGCTTATGATATTTGGCTAGTTGAGCAAAAGAAAAGATTTGAAGTTGGAAAAGTATTGGCTCGGTATGTTATGAGTTCAAGAGAAATAAATAGAATAATGTTCCCAAAAGATAATATAAAATATATAGAATATTTATTAGAAAATGGATTGAAACTTATAAATAGTAAAGATGCACACATAGTTTTAGATGATGAACTGCATTTTATAAAAAAGAAATTTTTTATAAGTGGTAAAAATGATACATTAGAAAACTTAGTTAGCCATTTTGTAGTTGAGCTTTTAAGTAAAAATAAAGATGCTATGAGTGTTTATTATAAGGATAAAAAAGGAATCTTGACATACTCTGTTGGGAATACTTCTATCATAGGAAACCTATTTTTAGTAAATAATCCTGAGTTTGATTTTTTTATGGATATAAATAGTAGAAAAAATATAGGATTTCGTGCAAATAATAAGATGGATGTGAGTCTTTTAGCAAAAGAAGTTTTTGATGGTGGTGGACATGCAAATGCTAGTGGAGGAAGATTTGGTGAATTTAAAGATAGTTTTGTTTATGGAAACATAAAAAAACAAATTGAGGAGAGATTATTACAATTTTCTTAGAAGTAAATATAAATTAACTTTTTTAATTGACAATATTTATTTATTTAGTTATCATTTCATTATATTATTTTAATAAGGAATAGTGATGCTATCTAAAAGTCAGAAGAGAGGGTGTTTTACATTTTTGAGTTATTTGTTTATTTTGTCAGTTCCTTTTGCAGTTTTTGCAATCGTGGTGGCTAGTTATTTTCACTATTTGCCATTTAAGATGGAAATACATACTCTTATAACTATTGGTATAATCTTTTTTATATTTTTGTTTTTTATTCCACACAATGCTTATTATAGTTTTTGTAAGATAAAAAATAGTTTTGATGATATGGAAAAGGAGTTAAAAAAAAGTATAAGAAGGACTCTTTTAAAGATAGGGACTGAAAAAAAGTCAACTTTAAAAGTAAATGACTTTTTTAAAACTTACTACTCAAAAATAAGAAATGATAACTTTGCATCGGTAGCAACTACTATTTTTCCTATGCTTGGTATTTTGGGTACATTTGTATCTATTGCTATGTCTATGCCTGATTTTTCTGTTACTTCTGTTGATTCTTTAGATAAAGAGATATCTGTTTTGTTAGGTGGAGTGGGTACTGCCTTTTATGCATCGATATATGGTATATTTTTATCTATATGGTGGTTATTTTTTGAAAAAAGAGGATTATCTAAAATAGAAAAGAGTGCTTTTATAGTGGAAAAAGCTTATGACAAATATCTTTGGGATGATACAAGTTTGAAACATTTTGTATATGCTCAAAATCAAATGCATAATGATGAGTTAGTAGGAGCTTTGAGAGAGAATTTTAATATTCATTTTATGAAACAGTTCAATGACTCATATGTGGAAAGTTATAAAACACTTTTAAATAGTACTCAAAAATCTTTTATGCAGATTAGTGAAAATATAGAAAATGCTTCTAAAAAAATAGTAGATACTTTAGATACAACAACAAAGGCTACAAATGCTATTGAAGCTACACAGTTGATAGATAAAAGGTTAGCTGATTTTAACAATGCTTTGTTTCATTTGGATGAAAGAGTTGAAAAATCACTTCAAAATATAGATAGTGAAATAGGAGGAATTGTAAAAAAACTTGCAGATTTCGCTGAGATAGTTGTTAGTAAAAGTGATGAGGTAGATAAAAGTATTGGTGATTATCATCATTCAATAGAAAAATTGTTGAAAAAGTAAGGGCTTTTTATGTTTGGTAAAAAAAAGAATAGTGATACTACCAACTTTTGGGTTTCTTATGCTGATTTAATGGCAGGGTTGCTGTTTGTTTTTATACTTTTGATTGGTGCTATTGTAGTAAAGTCAATAGTTTTAAAATCAAATTTATCTTCTAAAGAAAAATCTCTTTTGGATACAAAGTTGAGATTAAATAAAAAAGATAAGGTTTTAAATAGTACAAAAAGTTTGTTATCTTTAAAAGAGGATGAAATAGAAAGGTTAAAAGATTTACTTTTAAAACAAAAATCAAAGATTTCAAATCTTAGCAATAAATTAGTAATACTTCAGACTGATATTAGTGATTTAAATGAAACTATTGGAAAAAAAGATGATGAAATAAAAAAGTATAAGGGTAATATACTTATCTTATCAAATCAACTTGTCGATGCAAATCATAGTATGAAACTTAAAGATGAACAGATGGTGGCACTTTTAAATAAGTTAAATGATAAAGAAACTAGATATGAAAGATTGGTATCAGATCTTCAAAAAACTAGAAAAAGAATCAAAAGTTTAACAGGAATAAAAATAAAAGTTATAGCTGCACTAAAAGAAGCTCTTGGAGATAAAGTAACTATTGATAAAAGTGGAGTTTTAAGGCTATCTTCAAAAGTACTTTTTGATAAAGGTAAGGCTGTTTTAAAAGATGAAGCAAAAGATAACTTAAAAGATATATTTAGTAAGTATATAAAGGCTTTAGTTGACAATGACGAAATAAGAAAGTATCTTGATAAAATAGTAATAGAAGGGCATACTGATAGTGATGGTACTTATCTTTATAACTTAGAACTTTCCCAAAAGAGAGCATATTCGGTTATGAATTTTTTAACTTCTTTGGATTTTGCTAAAAAGTATGATTTGAAATCTTTAGTTATGGCTAGTGGAAGGAGTTATTTAGATCCTATAAAAGTAAATGGTATAGAAGATAAAGAGGCTTCAAGAAGAATAGAGATAAAATTTTTACTTAAAAATAGTGAGGCGATGAGTGAAATAGAGAGGATTTTACAAGATGAATAAATTAGAGCCTAGACATATAAAAGAAGCGAGTGATTATCTTGACTGGAAGCTAGAGTATATGAAGAAGAAACATTTGAAGCAGGGGTTTTTGAAAAGGATACTCAAAAAATTATTTTCTTAGTAATGTTGTGCTAAAATGCCCCCAAAATTGTAAAATAGGGGAAGTCTTGATAACACTAAAAGAAGCTTTAAAACTCTCAGAAGATGAATTATCAGAGTTTAAAAAAGATTTAAAACAAAAGATTAAAGAACAAAAATATATTGGTGCTTATGTAGAGCAGTTGGTGGATAGTGATGTGTCAGAGTATGGAAGTGGAGTTCCTATTGCTGTAAAAGACAATATCCAAGTGCATGGTTGGGATGTTACTTGTAGTTCTAAAATACTTCAAGGATATAAAGCTCCTTATAATGCTACTGTAATAGAAAAAATGCTTGAAAATAATCTCTGTGCATTTGGTAGATGCAATATGGATGAGTTTGCTATGGGGAGTTCTACTGAAACTTCTTACTATGGAAAAACTTTAAATCCAGTAGATAATACAAAAGTCCCTGGGGGAAGTAGTGGTGGAAGTGCAGCCGCTGTTGGAGCTGGACTTGCTATCGCAGCACTTGGAAGTGATACAGGTGGAAGTATCAGGCAACCTGCAGCTTTTTGTGGATGTGTTGGGATGAAGCCAACTTACGGAAAAGTTAGTAGATATGGACTTAGTGCATTTTCTAGTAGTTTAGATCAAATAGGTCCTATCACTCAAAATGTAGAGGATTCGGCTATTTTGTATGATATATTAGCAGGTCATGACAAAAAAGATTCTACTAGTGTAAATATGTTACATGAAAAGGTTAGTGATAAATTAGATGCTGATAGAAAACTTACTATTGCGGTAATAGAAAACTACATAGAAGAGGCTGGAGAAGAGGTTCAAAGAGAGATAAAAAACTCTATAAAAGCCTTAGAAGAAGCTGGACATAAGATAGTTTATAAAAAGATGATTAACTCAAAATATGATGTGGCAACTTACTATATCTTAGCAACTGCAGAGGCTAGTGCAAACTTGAGTCGATATGATGGTGTTAGATATGGAAATAGAGCAGATGTTACAAACTTAAAAGAGTTATATTTAAAAACTAGAGGAGAAGGCTTTGGTGATGAAGTAAAAAGAAGGATTCTTCTTGGTACTTTTGTTTTAAGTAGTGGATATTATGATGCTTACTATATCAAAGCTCAAAAAGCAAGGCATTTGATAAAAGAGCAGTTCGATTCTATCTTTGAAGAGGCTGATCTTATTTATACTCCAGTTACTCCAACTCCTGCATTTGATTTTGGAAGTAAAAAAGATCCATTGG
>JALUNR010000065.1 GCA_027055005.1 Campylobacterales bacterium | reverse complement strand
TAGAAGAGCCAAAAGAGTGGAAAGATTGCAATGTCTATAACCTCTGTAAATTATTTTTAGATAAAGATGGACAAAAAGAACTCCAAGAAAGATATAAAAAAGGTGGAGAAGGTCATGGACACTTTAAAATGTATTTATCAGAGTTAATAAATGAGCATTTTAAAGATGCCATAGAAAAAAAAGAGTATTATGAAAATCACTTAGATGAAGTTTATGATATACTAAGTGATGGTGCAAAAAAAGCAAACTTGATAGCAAGTGAAAAAATAAAAATCATAAGAGAAAAGGTAGGAATATATAGATGATAGATTTGAAACTTTTAGAAAAAGATTTTGACAATATAGCAAACAAACTAAAGAAAAAAAAGGTGGATGAAAATCTACTATCAAATTTAAAAGACAAATTTTCACTTTTAAAGTCAAAAAAATCAATTCTTGAAGAACTTCAAGCTGAACAAAACAAAAAAAGTAAACTCTTTCCTACATATAAAAAAGAGGGTAAAGATATAGCTTTGTTAAAAAAAGAGTTAGAAGAAAATAAAAAGAAAATTCAAGATGCAAATGAAATAGTAAGAGAGATAGAAGAAGATTTAAAACAAATCGCACTAAATATCCCTAATATCCCTGATGATGAAGTACCAAAAGGAGAAGATGAAGAAGACAATATAGAAATAAAAAAAGTTGGAGTTCTTCCACAGTTTGACTTTACTCCAAAAGAGCATTGGGATTTAGATAGTGAACAAAATATTATAGACTTTAAAAGAGGTGTAAAGTTAGCTAAAAGTAGATTTTCTGTTTTAAAAGGAGTTGGTGCAAGACTAGAAAGAGCTTTGATAAACTATATGCTTGATTTTAACAAACAAAGAGGTTTTGAAGAAGTAGTTGTTCCATACATAGTGAACAAAGACTCTCTTCAAGGAACGGGACAACTTCCAAAATTTGCTGATGATTTGTTTAAAATAGAAAATGAAGAACTATATCTTATCCCAACAGCAGAAGTTCCTGTAACAAATCTTTTTAGAGATGAGATTTTAAACGAAGAAGAACTTCCTATCCAACTCACAGCTTATTCAGCTTGTTTTAGAAAAGAAGCAGGAAGTGCAGGAAGAGATACTAGAGGTATGATAAGACAACATCAGTTTGATAAAGTTGAACTTGTTTGTATCACAAAACCTGAGCAAAGTGATGAAGTTTTCAACAAAATGGTATCGTGTGCAAGTGATCTTTTAACTTCACTTGGACTCCCACATAGATTAGTTGAGCTTTGTGGGGGAGATCTTGGATTTAGTGCTGCTAAAACTATTGATCTTGAAGTTTGGCTACCAGGTCAAAATAAATATAGAGAGATAAGTTCTATTTCAAACACTAGAGATTTTCAAGCTCGTCGCGCAATGATACGATATAAAAATGGTAAGAAAAACTTACTTACAAATACACTAAACGGTTCATCTTTAGCAGTGGGAAGAACACTTATCGCCATCATGGAAAACTATCAAAAGGAAGATGGAAGTTTTGATATACCTGAAGTTTTGCAAAAATATATGGCATAAGAAATGGCAGAAGATAAAGATTTAGATGAGATTATACTAATAGATGATGATGAAGATAGTGAAGAGGAGGAGTTTTTTGAGAATGATAATATAAAGTTATCAGACAAAAAAACAGATTCATCATCAAAATATTTAGTTATCATTGTAATTCTTTTGATTCTTATAATTTCAGTTGCTGGACTTTATATTGTGCTAAAACCAACAACTGATGAAGAGTTATCACCAGAAATAAATTCTACTAAAATACTTCAAAATATCAAAAAGCATAGTATTATCACTCAACCTAAAACAAAGATTGATAAACTTACAATAAAAGCTAATAAACTATACAATAGTGGGAAAAAGGATGAAGCTTTAAAAATCTATAAACAAATCTCATCATTCCATAAATATTTATCTTTTTTTAATCTTGGAGCATCAAGTTTTAAAGAAAAAAACTATGAAAAAGCTATAAATTATTTTCAAAAATCTTCTAAAAGTGATGATTTAAAATTTGAAAGTACTTTCAATATTGCTATTTGTTATAAACAATTAAATGATAACGAAAATTTTAAAAAATACTTAAATAGTGCAGATGATTTTATCATGTGCAAATACAACTCTTCTCTTTTTGACTATTATTATGCACTTATTTATCAATACAAAAATAAACCAATAGAATCCCTTTTGCTTCTAAGAAAATACAAAAAACACTATTTTGACTATGATAAAAATCTACTCTTAGCAAAGGATTATGCCATAATAGGAAAATATTCACTTGCAATAGACCACTTAACAAAACTAAAAGATAGTGATTATTATTATCTAATAGGTATATTATATGCAAAAACTGCAAAATATGACCTTGCTGAAAATTCATTTTTAAATTCTATAAAAGCAAAGAAAAATATAAAAAAATCACTTATGGCACTCTCTTTAGCACAAAATAAATTAGGAATGTTTTTAGATTGTAGTTCAACTTTAAAAAAATTATATTTAAAATATCCAAATATTTCTAAAGATTTTTTTTCAACAAAAGTAATAATAAAAAGATCTTTATATAACCCAATACTTGCCCAGCAAGAGTTTAAAAAGTCAATATTTTTAGAAGAATATAATAGATTTTCCTTTGTGTTTTATTTTGCCCCATATAAACTATTTAATCCTAAACAAAGTAACTCTATCATAAAAAAAGGAGTAAAAGAGATATATATAGACAATATCCAATCAGCAGACTCATATCTTAAACAAGCTTCTCAAATATCTGATATAAACATAAATATTATTCATGGTTTAAAGTTAATTCAGCAACATAAAATATATGCTGCTAATAAATTATTTAAAACACTAATAAACAAATATCCAAACCACTCTATATTACACTATAATTTAGCTCTTACTTATGCTAATATAAGTGATTTTCAAAATGCAAAGAAACATTTTGAAAAAAGTTTCTTACTTGATAAACAAAACTATCTATCAGCTTTCTTAGGAGCATATAGTGCAGTTTTGATAAATAAAAACTATGATGATGAAACTCTAACTAAACTTGTTAAAAACTCTAACAACAAAAATAAAGATACAATACAAAAGCTATATAAAATACTAAAAAATGACTCTTCTATAAATATAAATGAGAAAAAAAATTATACTTCTTTTGAATTAGCACTAAATATTATAATGTCAAATCTTTCACGAAATAATATAAACTATAAAATATTTACAAAAAAACTTCACTCTATGATGCCTAATGATTTAATTACAAATATAATATATGTAGATGAAATATCTCAAAATAAAGGTATAAAAGAGTATGCCAGAAATATTCAACAATACCTTATGAGAAAATCGATGGATATATCACCTCTAATTTATGGCGAAACTTTCCCCAGAGAATTATATATAAGGATATTAAATATAGCTGGTGTAACTAGATTTGCAAAAAATATTTTAGAAAATGAACTTCAAACAAACCAAAATCAAATAGCACTTTTACAATCACTCGCTTACACATATTTATATACAAAAGAATACGAAAAAGCATATAAAATATATAATAACCTCATCGATAACCTAAAAGTGAATGATCCACATACTCTTTTTCTAGCTTCAGTATCTGCAATAGGTGCTAACCATCATGCAAATGCTATTGCACTTCTCGAATTGGCAAATTTAGAAGATATGGCACTATATAATAGTAGATATGCTCTTGGCCTCTTATATCAGGAAGCAAAAAACCTTGAAGGAGCAAGTATCCAATTTTCAAAGATAGGTAATAATGGTTTTAAGTCAAAATATTTTGAATTTAACTTAAACCATTAATTAAATTTTTAAAATTTATCTAGGATCTAATACAAACTTAAAACCAGCATAAGCTTTATTATCTAGCCTGTATGCTCCACTTTTATAATCAGTATCTATTCTTCTAGCCCCTACATAAACATTTACATTTGGTATAACATTTGCATCTAACTCTACTCTATACTCTTTATATTTATCGGCATCTTGAAAACTTAAAACACTAGGAGCAAAATTTGCTTTAATTCCCAAATATGTTTCAGGTAATCCATTAAAACCAAGTCTAGTTTTAGCTCCAAACGATAAAGGTATTGCAGTAAAATTCTCACCACCCTTACTAGCAAAAACACCCCTAAGTCCTACGCTAAATAGTAAATTTTGATAATTTATAGGTGAATTCTCTGAACTTATTCCAAGTCCAAATAAGCTCTCATTTGCATTAATATAATTCATATCTACAAAAAAATTCCTATACTCAGGAATATCTGTAAAATACTCTATTGAACTCCTACCTTCAAACTCAACATCATCATTATTTATATTAACACCCATTGATGCTCTCTCAAAACTAAACAAACTTGTAGCCAAAAGTAACGAAATAAAGGAAATTTTCTTTAACATTTCTTACTCCTTAGTAATTTTTAATTATTTTAAGATAAATTTTATTATAGTTTGTTTATGAAGTATTTTTTATTTATTTTTTTAATTTTAGATTTATATTCGTCTGATTTGCATCTTTCTATATCATCTTCTCCAAGTAGGCTAAATCCCTTATTGGCTACAGATAGTGCTAGTGGAGAGATAAGTGGATGGATATTTAACTCCCTTGTAGAGTATGATAAAGATGGAAAGATTATTGCTAAACTTGCAAAAAGTTGGTACTTTAAAGATAATAAAACTTTAATATTTAAACTAAGAAAAAATATTAAGTGGAGTGATGGAAAGCCTTTTACAAGTGATGATGTTGTATTTACTTATAAACTTATCACTTCACCAAAGATATATACACCCTACTCTGATGAATTTAGATATGTAAAAGATGTTAAAAAAATAGACAACTTTACCATAAAAGTAATATACAAAAAACCATATTTTAAAGCTCTAAATATTTGGATGACATCCATAGTTCCAAAACATATATTAGAAAATCAAAAAAATATTATGACAAGCTCTTTTAACCAGCATCCAGTAGGAACAGGAGCTTATACGATAAATGGCTTTGAAATAAGTAAAGATATTATTTTAAAAGCAAATCCAAATTATTTTATTCATAAACCAAATATTGATAAAATCATTTATCACTTTATCCCTGATGCATCTACAAATTTTTTAATGCTAAAAACAAAAAAATTAGATGTAGGAGGATTAACACCTCTACAAGTCCAAAGACAATTAAGTACTGATTTTAAATCCTATTATAATATTTATGAAAAAATGTCAAACTCCTATACATATTTAGGATTTAATCTAAACAACAAAAAGTTTAAAAATCCTCTTATAAGAAAAGCTATCTCTCTTGCCATAAATAAAAAAGAATTAGTAAATATTTTATTTTTTGGTCATGGCAAGATATGCAATGGACCATTTATGCCTAAAACTTGGGCATATAATAACACTGTAAAAAGTTCTTACAATCCTAAAAAAGCAAAACTCTTACTAAAAAAAGCTGGATATAACAATTCTCACCCTTTTACTTTCACTATCACCACTAACTCAAACAACGATATAAGAGTAAATGCAGTTCAAATCATACAATACCAACTAGCTAAAATTGGTATAAAAGTAAAAATAAGAACTATGGAATGGCAAGCTTTTTTAAATACTGTCGTAATGCCAAAAAAATTTGAAGCAGTAGTGCTAGGATGGGGATTATCACTCTCACCAGATGCATACTCTATTTGGCATAGTGATGCAGCTAAAAAAGGAGGATTTAACTTTGTTAGTTATAAAAACAAAGAAGTTGACAAGCTTATAAAAAAAGCTGAAACAACTATCGATAAAAAGTTGCTCTCAAAATACTATAAAAAAATCTTTAAACTTATAGTAAATGATCATCCTTATGTATTTTTATATATTCCAAACTCAATAACTGCAGTTAATAAATCTATAAAAAATGTAAGCCCTAGTATCATAGGTATAATGCATAATGAAATTGATTGGATAAAACCTTAAAATTACTCATCATCTATCAACTTTAAACTCTCACTACATAACTTAATCCACATTTTATCTTTTATTTCACTACCACACTTACTAAAAAACTCTTTAGCTTGTTTATATTTTTTAAGTTTTTCACTAGCTTCACCTGCTAAATATAAAAGTTCGGCTTTTTGAGTATCATTTTTCTTTTTATCAAGATATGTTGATGCAAAATAACTCAATGCCTCTTTATTTTTATTTAAATTCATAAGAGCTTTTATAAGCAAGATATCAATATTTGGTGAATAAGGATATACTTTTAGTTTCGATTGTAATTTTAGTAATTTTTTAGCATATAATGTTACCAATAAAGTATTTGATTTGTTAACATTTAAAAATTTTACTATTTTATAATACAAATCTAAATTTTTAACTCTATTTGGATATATCTGTTCAATTTTTCTCAAAATATCTTGCATTTTAATACTTTGCTTTGTATTATAAAAAACTTCAAATATACTATAATAAATATCACTAAATTTACTTTTATCTATATCAACTATTTTTTTAAAATCATCAAAAATTTTTAATGCTTTTTCATATTTTCCAAATTTTACTAAACTTTTGATAGTTAGATAATACCACTTATCCAAACTTTTATTATTACCACCTTTTATATATTTTATTCCAAGTTCTGAACTTTCTTTATACATAGACAAATCATAGTAGCACTTACTTAACATATAAAGGTCATTATCTGTATCCACTCTAATCTTATATTTATCTACTAGTTTTACACTTTGAATACAATTTTTACTATCTATATATTTTTTAAAAAGTTGTGATGCTGCACTATTTATATATTTGGATTCATTTATATCCATTAATCTCTTTTGTAGCTTTAATATATTTTTATACTTTTTATTTTTTTCTAATAATTTTACTTTTTGTATTAAAGCTTTTTTATATATAGGATCATTAGAATAATTTTTGATAATTTTATCAATATCTTCTAACTTTTTACTATTATTTGTTTCATTTACATCCAATAAAACTTTATCCATTTTCTCTTTTATAAAACTAATATGTTCACCTTTTGGATAAAGTTTTATATATCTTTTATAATTTTTATATGCACTTTCTTTAAGTCCAGCTTTATCTTCCCAAATCGCTAAACTTTTTAAGTACTCTTTTTTTGGTTTTTTCCCCACTATAACTTTCATTATTTTACTAGCACTTAAATAATCCTTTAAAAATGCAAACTTTTCAGCTATTGCATAACTATCCCTATTTTTTTTCAAATATTCTGGTTTTGATTTTAGTATTTTATTTAGATAAAATTTTGCATCAATTACATTTTTATCATCTAAACTATATTTAGTAAGTAAATAAGCACTTTTTAATGCGATATCCATATCATCAGTGTTATAAAGTAAGTCTTTTAATATTTTATAACTTTGTAATTTTGTTTTTTTATTTCTTGATAAACTATTTGCTTTTAATATTAAGGCATAACTTGTATATTTATCTTTTTTGAAACTATTGTTCAGTTTATCTGTAAGAAATATTGCCTTATTTCTTTTACCTATTTTAAATAATGATTTTATTTTATAGTACATAACTTGAGTAAATTTTGAACTTGATGGATATTTACTCATAAAGGTATTGGTCTCTTTTATAATATCTTCATATTTATATCCTCTAGCACCTAAATCAAGCAACTTATCTAAAGCTTGTATTTTTAATAAAATCAAATCACTTTTAAAACTATTATTTCTTTTTATTTCTCTATCAATACTTTTTATAGCAGATTCATAATCTTTCTTTTTATATAAACTTTTTATAAAATTAACTTTATGTGCATCTCTTATAGTAACATCTGGTCTTAGATTTTCATCTAATACTGATATATAAAATCTATGGGGTATATCAAAGTTAATATTAAAATTTAAACCATCTTTTTCATTTTTTTCAAATAATCCACTATCCTTTTTAAAAAAAACAATATCTACATAATTATTCTTTTTTTTAAAGGGAATGATTTTATATTTATATTTTGGTTTGATAACCACTTTATCAGCAATTTCTAAAGAAAAAAATTCAAAAGATTTATTTTCATCTTGATGCAAATTTAAATTACACTCTATTTTATTTAAATTGTCAAAAGTAGCAACTCTTTTACAAAAAAACTCTCTACTAGAGGTAAGTTCAAGAATATAGTAAAGGTTACTATCAGCCCTCATCTTTACTATTTGTATAGTAGAACTATTTAAAGTTAATGCAAATAAAAATAAATATATTACCTTTTTCATAGGAATATTATACAAAATATTCCTATTTATTTACTACTTTTTATCAATACTTTCATTTAAAATTTTATTTAATAATTCAAAAACATCTTTTGAACTATCTTCCATATATGAAAAAGTATCTTTCAATCTTTTATAGTTTATCTCTTTATCATCTTCTTTGATAATAGAAAACACTTTATGTGTAGTATCATGAACTCCAGAGTGAGGATTATCTAACATATGATAACTATCCGAATGAGAAAAATATTTTATACCATCTCCCTCATTATACCATTTACCCAATCTACAATTTTTATGATCTACAAATTTAAAAGATGGTTTTTTATCATAAACTGACTTATAAGTATTTACTTTCCAAATAACATGGTCTATTTTTGCTAAATTCATAAAAACACTATCTGCAAGATTTGATAACTCTCTTAAAGATGTTTTAGTCAAAGTATGTAAATCATGTATTTCATTATTATACCCTTTTGTACTAGAGTGAATATTAGTTATAGTATCGTCTATCTCTCCAAATTCACTATTTGTATTTTTTATGCTATTTTGTATTGATTTTACTACTTTTTCTATATCTGATGCTACATATGCTGTTTTGTTAGCAAGATTTTTTACCTCACTTGCTACAACAGCAAAGCCTTTCCCTGCATCACCTGCACTTGCTGCTTCAACAGAAGCATTTAAAGAAAGTATATTTATTTGCATAACTACTTCATTTATTTGCTCTATAAATTTTTCTATATTTATAGCTTTTTTAGACAAATCATCTATTACAGAAGCAACTTTGTGAGATTTATCCAATAACTTATCAAGATTTTTTACAATTTTTTCTATATCATCAAAAGCTTTTTGAAAATTTTTATCTACATCTTTAGATATTACTAAACTATCTTTTGCAGATTGTGTAGAATTTGCTATATTAGTTTGTATATCACTAAGTGATTTTATAAGATTGCTATTTTCAAATCCAAATAATTCCAATAAATCTTTATATTGATTTTCATATATATTTTTAGAATTTGCTTTAGCATTTTCAACTTCTTCTTTAAGCCTCCATTTTAAGCTTTCTATTTCATCATCTTTAAGTAAAATTTGTTTTTTACTTTTATCTAATTCTTCTTTTAAATACTTAACTGCCTCATCTCTTTTACTGATTTCTTTATCATATAACTCTTTATCTACCGTTTCTACTATATCTTTATTTGATGATTTAAAAATTGATAACATTTTCTTACCTCTTTATGTTTTATAAAAGGTAAATCGGAAGTTTTTAAAATTATTTTAGTTTTTTGAGAAATTTTTATGGATTTTAGGAAATTTTCCTAAAATCCACTCATTTTTACATATTCAGTAATTATTTTTAGCATTGGATTTGCCATAAAAATAGCAAACAATGTTCCAGCAGCAGCAACTCCTAAAACAACTTTTAATGAAGCAGAAGAGTTTTTAAGATAAATTGTTCCATCATTAGAAACAGGATCTTTTAAAAACATATAAACTACAAGTTTTAAGTAGTAGTAAACTGATATTGCACTGTTTATTGCCATAATAAGTGCTAATCCAACAAATCCAGCATCAACGGCAGCCCCCATAATATATAATTTTCCCCAAAATAAAGAAAATGGAGGAACTCCAGCAAGACTAAGCATAAACATAGCCATAATAACTGCATTTACAGGCATAATAGAAATCATACCAGAAAACTTTTCATAAGGATGATCAAATCTAGTTCCACCCCAACCTTTTGTTTTGTGACGAGAAACCCAAAGCATTGTAAAAGCCCCAAGATTTGTAAAAGTAAAAAGAACCCAGTAAAGGAAAAGTGCACTATTTGCTTGAGTTGTACCTATAAGTATAGCACTCATAGCAAAACCTGCATGACTTATAGAACTATATGCAAGCATCCTTTTTACACTTTGTTGTACTAGTGCCATTATATTTGTCAAAGTCATAGTTAACACTGCCACTACATAAAGTACATCTTGTACCCAAACTACATGAGAGTGAATCAAAAACTCAAACATTCTCATAGCAACTACAAATCCAGCAATTTTTGGAACTATTGACATATATCCAGCTAGTGCTGCACTAGCTCCCTCATAAACATCAGGAGTCCAAGTATGAAAAGGAACCATTGATAGTTTAAATCCAAAAGCACCTATCATAAATACTACACCAGTTAAAACAAAAGGAAGTCCTGTAAAACTTTTACTAGAGATAACCTCTGCCATCTTGTGTATCTCTACACTTCCAGTTGCATAGTAAAACATAGCTGCTGCAAATACATATAATCCAGATGCAAAAGCACCCATTGTAAAGTACTTTATAGCTGCTTCTATACTTCTACTTCTGTTATGCATAGCAATCATAGTATAAAGAGCAAGTGAAGATGTTTCAAGTCCTATAAATATCATGATTAAGTTATCACTACTTACCATAAACTCAAAACCACCTATCATGAACAAAAATAGTGCAAAAAACTCGGGATATGCAAACTCATGAAATCTTTTAGTTGTAAGAGCCAAAGGTATAAACAATGCTGAAGCTATCAAAACTATTGCTTCACCAAGTTTTGCTATACCATCAATCAGCATAACATCAAAAAAACCTCTGCTATCTCCACTATATCCAAAAACTGCACCCAAGCTTAGCAAAATAAAAAGCTCACTCATCATGACATAAAAGCTTTTGTTTAACTTATCATTTATCAAGTCTATTACTAAGATTACTAAACCACCTACCATAGCAAGTATCATAGGAACTAGTGAAACAAAGTTTAAACTTCCCATATCTATATTTATTGGCTGTATCATTTTGTAGCCTCCCCAATAGTATTTACTTTTTTGAGAAAATCTCTAGTCTCTTGAACCTGAGCTTTTTTATACATATTTACTATCATATTTTTTACGGTGTTGTCCATAGGATGAAGTACTGGTTTTGGATAAATACCAAGATAAATAACTATTGCAACCAAAGGTATAAGAGCTGTTAACTCTTTTGCATCGAGGTCTTTTAGTTTTTCATTTGCCTTGTTTGTTAAAGGTCCAAAGAAAGACTTTTTATATAAAGTTAACATATAAACTGCACCTATAATAATACCAGTTCCAGCAAGTGCAGTCATCATAGGAGAAACTTTATAAAATCCCATCAAAGATAGAAACTCTCCAACAAATCCGATAGTCAAGGGAAGCCCAACTGCAGCCATCATCATAATACCAAATATAGTTGCATAATAAGGCATAACTGAAGCTAATCCGCCAAACTCACTCATAAGCTTTGTATGTCTTCTATCATAGATAACACCAACTAACATAAATAGTGCCCCACTAACAATACCGTGACTTATCATCAAAAACAAACTACCTGCTATACCTTCAGCATTTAGTGCAAAAGTACCAAGTACTATAACACCCATATGAGAAACTGAACTATATGCGATAACTTGCTTCATATCTTTTTGAGCATAAGCTACCATTGCAGTATAGATTATCATAATAATAGCAACAGTTGCTATTGGAGTTATAAAATGAACACTTGCATCTGGGAACATTGGAAGTGAAAACCTAACAAATCCATAAGTACCCATTTTTAGTAAAACTGCTGCTAGTATAACCGAACCAATAGTCGGAGCTTGTCCGTGAGCATAAGGAAGCCATGTATGAAATGGAAACATAGGAACCTTAATAGCAAAACCAACAAAAAATGCCGCGAATAACCAAAGTTGAGTTGTAA
This sequence comes from Campylobacterales bacterium, assembly GCA_027055005.1. GTDB lineage: Bacteria > Campylobacterota > Campylobacteria > Campylobacterales > QNZT01 > SZUA-1377. The sequence goes on along the minus strand of JALUNR010000065.1, from coordinate 516 downwards.
ATGGTATTTTCATAGCCTGCCAAGCTGGGATTGAGAAACTCCAAACTCCATGAATTTCATGATAAAGGTGAGCCATATACAAGATACCAACAAGCATTATCAAACTTCCTGCAAATGTATATAAGAAAAATTTAACAGCTGCATAAACTCTTAAGTTTCCTCCCCAAGCACCTATTATATAAAGCATAGGGACAAGTGAAAGCTCCCAAAAAACATAAAATAACATAACATCAAGAGCAGAGAAAACTCCAACCATTGTCATTTCTAAAAATAATAGTGTAATAATTAAGTTCTTCAAATCTTTTGTAACACTAAGTCCTATAATAGCTATCATAGTCATAAAAGTACTAAGTATTATAAGAAAAAGGCTTATACCATCTATCCCTATCGCATAATTTATACCAAACTCACTTATAAGAGGTACATTTTGCATAAATTGAAACCCTGGATTTGTACCATCGTAACCTATCCAAAGACCTAAAGAGAAAACAAATTCTATAGCAGTTACTGCTATAC
>JALUNR010000064.1 GCA_027055005.1 Campylobacterales bacterium | reverse complement strand
ACAGAATTCTTATAAAACTAAAGGATTTATAATCATGAAGTATTTCGGAGCTCATGTAAGTTCAAGTGGTGGAGTTTTTAATGCACCTTTAAATGCTCAGAAAATAGGAGCTAAAGCATTTGCACTTTTTGTAAAAAATCAAAGACAATGGAAAGCAAAGCCTTATGATGAAAAAGTGATAGAAAAGTTTAAAACAAATTTAGCAAAAGTTGGGATAAAACCTGAAATGGTGCTTCCTCATGATAGTTATCTTATAAATCTAGGTCATCCAGAACTAGAGCAAAGAGAAAAGTCTTTAAATGCCTTTATAGATGAAGTTCAAAGATGTGAACAGTTAGGCTTAAAGCTTTTAAACTTTCACCCAGGAAGTCATCTAAGAAAGATAAGTGAAGAAGAAAGTTTAGATTTTATAGCAGAAAACATGAACAAAACTTTAGAGGTTACAAATGATGTAACACTTGTTATAGAAAATACTGCCGGACAAGGAAGTAACTTAGGTTATAAGTTTGAACATTTAGCTTACTTGATAGATAAATCGATAGACAAAAGCAGAGTGGGAGTTTGTATAGATACTTGTCATATGTTTGTAGCTGGATATGATATAAGAACAAGAGAAGTTTACGATAAAACTTGGAAAGAGTTTGATGATATAGTAGGATTTGAGTATCTAAAAGGTATGCATATAAATGACTCTTTGACTCCGTTTGCCTCTAAAAAAGATAGACACCAAAGTTTAGGAAAAGGTGAGATAGGGATAGAGTTTTTTAAAATCTTAGCAAATGATCCAAGAATGGATGATATGCCTCTTGTTTTAGAGACTATAGATGAAAGTATTTGGAAAGAGGAGATAGAACTTTTATACTCTTTTGTAAAATAAATTTAAAAAATTTTCATAGTTGCCGATACTACTACTATGAAAAAGTTTTTATTAATAATAATGGTATTTTTGGGCTTGTTGAGAGCTATTGAGATTGATGTTGAGTACTTAAAAAGTCGTGTGGCAAATAGTCCTAGTGATATTAAAGATAGGTTTTTGCTTGCGAAATACTTTATGAGAGAGCATAGTTATACTCTTTCTAAAAAGTATTTAAGTGAGGTATTGAGTGTAAAACCTCATAATGATTTAGCAACTATACTATATAAGAGGGCTAACTTTTTAGAAAATCTATCTAAAAAAACTGCAATGTTTGGGGCAGATGTAAATAGTCAACTTTTAAAGGTTTATAATACTTCAGGGGATACTGAGTTTTTAGTTAGCTATGTTGGGTGTTTGCAAAATGGTGTTGATTTACAGACAAATACTCATGTATTGGCAGCAAAGATTTTTTATAAAAGAAATCAGTTAAAAAAGAGCTTACTTATACTTAATAAACTAAGAGACCAAAATAATCCTAAAATAGTAGAGTTAAAATCAAAAATAAAGTTAAAAGAGTATGAAAACTCACTTAGTAGGGATCCCAAAAGTGTTGATAATCTAGTTTATACATTGAACCAAACTAGTAGTAAAAATCAAACTATATCAAAACTAAAATCTCTTTTAAACAAATATCCAAATAATAATAAATTAAGACTCTCTTTAGCACAAAATCTTTATTGGGATGGAAGGCTAAATGAAGCAAAACATACAATAGAACCTATAAAAAATCTAAATCAAACGACAATAACTCTTTATCAAAAATTAGTTAGAAATGAACAAGATAAATATAAAAATCAACTTTTACAAAAGGCTCAAATATTAACTTCTCAAAAGAGATATAAAGATGCTATATTAGTTTATAAAGAGTATCTTAAAATATCTCCAGATGATGATACAGCTAAGTATCAATTAGCTTCAATATATGAAAAGAACAAAGATTATCAAAATGCAATAGTAGAGTTTTCTAAAGTAGCAAATCATCAAAATTCACTTTATTATGATGCAAAGTATCATTATGCTTATAATCTCATACAAACTAAAAAAGATGAAGATTGGGCAAAAGCTAAAACTACTCTAACTTCACTCACTCATGAATTATCATATAAAAGAGATGCTAAAAGCCAAACTTTGCAAACTTATGTGGATTCACTTTTAGTTGCTGTAAATAAACCTATATTAAAACCAACTAAATATAAAGATATATATCTTAGTGAGGGAAGTCATAAAATACCAGCATTTAGTGATGTATTTAGTATAAACAATATAGTTTATGCAAACAAACCTAACTCTTTGAAAAAGAGAAAATATACTGCTAAAAAAAATCTATACTTAGGAATAAATAGTATCTCTGATAGTGATATAAGATACCAAAATTATAAAGTTGGTGTTGATAATATCGCTTTAAGTAATGGGGTGAGATCTAGTATTGAAGTTAATAGCTATAACTTTAAAGACTCATTTGATAGTTTAAATGGTAGTGGAGTAACACTTGAGGCATATACAAAGAGATTTAGTGGTGGAGTAGAGTTTGCAAAAGTAGGTAGTTTGAGTATCTTATCTCCTTATGCTAGTTTAAAAGGCTCAGTTGGTATCCATAGTTTAAGGGCAGATCTTGCTTATACAAATGGTGTATTTTTAAACTATAAAACTTGTATGGTTAAAAACAAAGTTAATGTAACTCACTTTGGTTTGAGTGATGATGTTTTGTTAGATAATCTACAAAGTGCTCATTTTGGAGTGGATTTTAATCATTATGATGATAACAATAATAATATTTTTGCACAAATGTATTTGCCATTTTTTTACAAAAAATCATCTAAAATGACTCATATTTTAGCTCTTGGTGAAAATTATGAGCATAATTCTAATCTTAAAAGTTGTTCTAACCCTGTAGAGAGTTATGATGTAACAAGTTTAGAGTATAAGCCAAGTATTACATTTTCGCAAGGAAATTTGCAGTTAGGCTTAAAACCTGGATACTCCTTTAAAACTAAAGAGAAGATTTTTTCATACTCTTTACAAGGAAATTATAATTTTACGAGAGAGTTTATGATGAACTTAAACTGTGAACAAACAACTAGTAAGTATTCTTCTCAAAAAGCTACTTCATGTGGGTTGAATTTTGTGCAAGATTTTGATTAAGGATGAGTAGTGAAAAGTATATATAAAAGTGAAATTTTTGCCATAGATTGTAGTGATAATTACTTTGCTATGGAGTTTTTTACTTTGTTAAATCAACATTTGAAAACTAAGTCATCCATCTGCATAAGTGCGAACAACTTTGATAAAGTCTATGAAGATTTGGAGAAACTTCCAACAAATATAAAAGATGCAAAAGAGATAGTAAAAAGCAGTAAGTTTTTGTTTTTAAAAAACAGTTGGTTGGATAACTTTAACGAATTTGGAGTTAAAGGGATAAATAATGAGCTTCATGAGATTATAAATAATGGCTCATATGAAGTTATTTTTTTAAACTCTAGCGAGCTGTTTTTTGGTAAATT
>JALUNR010000063.1 GCA_027055005.1 Campylobacterales bacterium | reverse complement strand
TAAAACTTCAAAATGCTAAAGTTTTAGTTTTAGGAGTTGGTGGAGTAGGTGGAATGTGTGTGGATTGTTTGGCTAGAAGTGGAGTTGGAGAGATAGTTATAGTTGATAATGACAGCTTTGATATAACAAATCAAAATCGTCAACTTTATAGCCAAGAAGTTGGAAAAAGTAAGGTAGAAGTTTTTGCATCGAAATATAAAAGTATTATTGCACTTGATGAAAAAGTTACTTATGAGTGGGTAGAAGAGTTTGACTTTGAGCCATTTGATGTAGTGGTTGATGCGATAGATGATATCGTTGCAAAAGTAGAAATTGCTAAAAAATGTAGTGATAAGTTGATAAGTTCTATGGGTAGTGCAAAGAGGATTGACCCATCTTGCATCGTAGTCCAAGATATATGGAAAACTTTTGGAGATAGGTTGGCTAAAAAGTTTAGATATGAGTTAAAAAAAGCAGATTTTAATAAAAATTTTGATGTAGTGTTTTCAACAGAGGAAATAAAATGTAAAGAAATGGGTAGTTTTATGGGAGTTACTGGAAGTTTTGGGCTTAGAATTTGCTCACTTGTGATAAATAAAATAATAACCTGAGTTTGTCTAAGAGAAACTCTAAAAATCTAGGAGAGATCGATGCAATTACCAAATATAGTCTCATTGGAAAAAAAGGATACACCAACAAGCATACAAGTATTTGAAATAAAATATGAAGAAAATGGAAAACTAAAAACAAAAGAAGTTGTAAAATCTCTTGATATTGTAAAAATTTTGATTTATCACAAAGAAAAGGATGCTTTTGTTTTGATTCAACAGTTTCGTCCTATGTTGTATTTAAATTATCCTCAAAAAGCTATGAGATATGAGTTATGTGGAGGTAGAGTTGATAAAGATTTAACACTTGAACAGATAGCTATTGAAGAAGTTTATGAAGAAACTGGTTATCAAGTTGAGAGTTTACAAAAAATAACATCGGTTTATGAAAGTGGAAAGGAAACTTTTTACTATGTTGAAGTGACTGAAAGTATGAGGGTAAATGCAGGAGGTGGTATAGATGATGAAAATATCCAATTATATTTTTTACCTCGTGAGGATGTAAAAGATTTTATTTTTGATGAAAAAAAAGCGAAAAGAAAAGGGACAGTTTTTGCTTTGATGTGGTATTTGTGCCAAAAAGGTTGATTTTGTGCGAATAGTTTTGTTACTTCTTTTTGTTATAAATCTTTTTAGTTTTTCTATTACAGATAAAAAGTTTAAAGATATAAAATTTTTGGATACAAAAGTTTTAAGTTTTGATGAGATTGGTGGGCAGAGGTTTTTTGGTATTTCTGCTTTAGAGTATGATAGAAGAAAAAAGCTTTTATATATGCTTAGTGATAGAGCAAGACTTTTTACTTTTAAAATAGAAGTGAATAATAAAAAAATTATTTTATTAAAACCTGTTGCTTCATGTAGGCTTAAAAATTTATATGGAAAAAATTTTTTTTTATATCAAAGTGATAGTGAAGGTATGAGTAAGATTGGTGATAGTTTTTATATCTCTTTTGAAGGGACTCATCCAAGAGTTTTGAGATTTGAAAAGTGTAAGCAAGTTGGAAGTATTAGACTTCCAAAAATTTTAAGAAGTTATAGAAACTATATTGGTGGTAAAAATAGAACTTTGGAGAGTTTAGAGTACAACAAAAGATTTGGGCTTATCACTGCACCTGAGAAAAGGTTAAAAAGAACTAAAAAGGGTTGGCATAGTATTTATAACTCTCATGGAAAAGTTTGTGAGTTTAAAAAATCAGATAAAATGAGCTTAGTTGATTTTGAAAGTAATGAAAAAGGAAATCTTGTAGGGCTTTTTAGAAAGTTAGATATATCAAGTCTAGGATTTGTAGTGAAACTTAAAAAAATATATCTAAAGAAAGGTATATGTAAAACAAAAGATTTGGCAACCTTAAAAACTAAAGATGGAGATAGTATTGATAACTATGAAGGAATAACAAAAGTTGGAAAGAATCTTTATCTTATGATAAGTGATGATAATGATAAATTTTTTGAAAAATCACTTTTGACCTTGTTTGAAGTTTTTTGATAGGAACTTCTTCTAAGTATCTTGAAAGTTCTATGTATTAGTAAAACTATAACAATAGCAGATGCATCAAAAAGAAGTTCTCTATATGGTGTTGTGGTTGTAGTTATATAAAACATTTCACTAACTATGATAAGTTGTAAAAATAGATAAATTATGGGTTTTATTATAGAGTGAGTTCTTCTCTCGTTTGTATTTACTTTGTTCATTTTACTTTACCTTTTGTTGTGATAATTAGATATCGGACAAAATTATTAATACTTTATAGTAAAGTTTGTGTTTTATTAAAATTTGATATAATTGCATAATTTATAAAATAATTTTAAGAGGAAATTAATGCAAAATCAACCTATAACAAAATATGGAAGACAAAAGTTGGGAGAAGAGTTACATAACTTAAAAATGGTTGAAAGACCACAGACGGTAGAAGAGATAGATATAGCAAGAAGTCATGGGGATTTGAAGGAAAATGCTGAGTATCATGCAGCTAGAGAAAAGCTTAGATTTATAGAATCTCGAATAGCTGAACTTGGTAGTTTATATGATAACTCAAGGGAAGTAGATCCATCAAAATTTTCTCATGATAAAGTGATGTTTGGATCTACTGTAACTATAACTGATATAGATACTGAGGAAGAGTTTACTTATACGATAGTTGGAACTTATGAAAGTAATCCAGATGTTGGATTTATTTCAAATCAAACTCCGTTAGCAAAAGTTTTGATGGGGAAAGAAGAGGGTGATGAGGTAAGTTTAAATGGAAAGACTTATGAAATAGATGAAGTATATTATAAGGAAATAAAATTTGACTAAGGTAGCAATAGTAGGTATTAGTGGATTTACTGGACTTGAGCTTTTAAAAATAATACTAAATCATCCTTTATTTGAGTTAGTTTATGTTGGTGCTAGTGAAGAAGTTGATGATGTTGTAAGTATTCATCCATCTTTATATAGTTTGGTTAGCAAAAAAGTAAATAAAGCTGATGCAAAAGATATATCAAAAGTGGCTGATTTAGCTTTTTTAGCTCTTCCTCATAAAGCTTCTATGGGATTTGCAAAAGAACTTTTAGAGTTTGGAGTGAAAGTTGTTGATTTGTCGGCTGATTATAGGTTGAAGCTTGAAACTTATGAAAAGTATTATTGTCCACATGAAGATAAAGAGCATTTAAAAGATGCAGTTTATGGATTACCTGAAATGTTTAAAGAGAGAATCAAAAAGGCAAATTTAGTTGCAAATCCAGGGTGTTATCCAACAGCTACTATTTTAGGGCTTTTACCTTTTTTACCTTTTTTAGATAGAAATTATCCAGTCATGATAGATGCAAAAAGTGGAGTTAGTGGAGCTGGTAAAAAGTGTAGCCATAACACTCACTATGTAACTATAA